>CANKIV010000229.1 GCA_947482125.1 Alphaproteobacteria bacterium | reverse complement strand
TCGCGATGGAGTGCCACTGGAAGTATTCCGTGAATGACGTGATCAAGCTGTGCAACGCGGTCGAGCATACCAATCCGATGTTCGTGGAAGATCCGACGCCGCCGGAAAATCCCGAAACGGTGGAGCGGGTATCGCGCGCCACCAACACCCCGATCTGCACCGGCGAAAACCTGTACGGCTATCACCAGTTTTCCCAGATCATCCTGCGCCAGGCGACATCGGGCGTGCATATCGACATTCCCAAGTCTGGCGGCCTGTTCGAGGCCAAGCGCATAGCGGACCTGGCCGACCTCTATGGCATCTGGACGGCGGCGCACAATCCGGCCAGCCCGATCGGCACCGCGGCCTCGGCGCATGCCTGCGCTTCGGTGCGCAACTTCCGCGTCCATGAACTGGCCAACTGGGTGGACTGGTGGCCGACCCTGGTGACGCATGAAGGGCCGTTCTGGAAGGACGGCTATTTCCACATCGAGGACAAGCCCGGCCTGGGCTTCGACATCAATCCCGACGTCGCCAAGGCGCATCTTGCGCCGGGCGAAGTTTGGTGGGGCTAGAACCCACTTCGCAATTTCAAGGAGAATGAGAATGAAAATGTTTAAAGCCGCGCTGCTGGGCTGCGCGATTGCATTGGCCGCCCCCCCCGCTCTTGCTCAGGTCAAGCAGACCCGCGCCCAGATGCTGCACTACACCTCGGAATGGAAGGGCGAACGCTTCCCCGACGGGCGGCCCAAGATTTCGGACTCGCTGCTGGAGCGTTCGACCAAGGTGCCGCTGGAGAATATCTGGGGCTTCCTGCGCTCCAGGGGCTACAATGCCCAGTATGACGGCGGCTGGCAGTCGCTGCAGCCGGGCAAGGCCTTTGCCGGCCGCGCCCTGACGGCCCAGTACATGCCGGCGCGTCCCGACATGGTCAGCGTCATCAACGCCGAAGGCAAGCGCGACGGCCGCGTCACCGGCAACAACCAGTGGCCGATCAACGAACTGGTGATGGGCGATGTCTATGTCGCCGACGGGTTCGGCAAGATCGTGGAAGGCACGCTGATCGGCTCGAATCTCGCCAGCGGCATCGCCGCCCACACCCATTCCGGCTTCATCTTCGATGCCGGCATCCGCGACGCCGAGGAAGCCCGCGAAATCCCCAACCTGCCGGGCCTGTACCGGGCCTACGATCCCTCATACTGGGTGGACATGACCCTGACCTCGATCAACGCACCCATCCGCATCGGCCGTGCCAGCGTGCTGCCGGGCGACCTGGTGGTGGCCAAGCCCGACGGCGTGATCTTCGTGCCGGCGTTCCTGGCGGCCGAGGCCGTGGCGTCCGCCGAATTCACCCAGCTGGAAGACGCCTACAATTTCGAGCTGAACCGCACCGGCGCCAATGGCGGCGAGTTCGAGGGCGGCTGGACGCCCCGCAAGTACGACGCGATGGCGACCTGGGCGCTGGGCACGGCGGGGCGGGTGCGCATGAGCCGCGCCGAGTTCGACACGATGCTGGCGGCCCGCAAGGCGGCGAACGCCAAGACCATCTCCGAAGCACCCCGCCGCTAGGCCACCGCTTCATCGCCTGCAAGAGGAACCGGCGCCCGCAAGGCGCCGGTTCTTTTTTATGCAAACGCAACATGCGCCACGTGCAATTCGCGCGGAGGGGCAAGCGGCACTGCCGGGGCTTTTGTCAGTGCCAGAGCGGGGGCTCTACCAGTCCACCACCGAGCCGTCGTCGGCATCGAACTGCGGCAGATAGGGGCGCGGTTCGCCGACCTGGGCCATCAGCTTGTTTTCGTCGATGGTGATGCCCAGGCCCGGCTCGGTCAGCAGCGGGCGGTGGCCACCCACGATGGGGGGCAGCGGCTTGGCCAGCAGGTCGGCATATTCATTGTCGCCGCGCTCCTGGATCAGGAAGTTGGGAACCGACGCCGCGATCTGCAAGCTTGCCGCCAGCGAGCAGGGGCCCTGCGGATTGTGCGGCGCGATCGGGGCGTAATAGGCCTCGGCCATGCCGGCGATGATCTTCAGCTCGGTGATGCCGCCGGCATAGCAGACATCCGGCTGCAGGATCATCGCGGCCTTCTTCTCCAGGATGTCCTTGAAGCCCCACTTGGTGAAGATGCGCTCGCCGGTCGCCAGCGGCACATGGGTCTTCTTGGCCAGTTCGGCCATGACCTCGATGTTCAGGGCCTGCACCACTTCCTCGTAGAACCAGGGATTGTAGGGCTCCAGCGCCTTCATCAGCCGCGTGGCGGTGGTGGGCTGCACCGCGCCGTGGAATTCCACGCCGATATCGACATCGGGGCCCATCTTCTTGCGCAGGGCGGCGAAGCTTTCGACCGCTTCCCCGACCGCCTTGTCGCCTTCATTGTACTTGGTCAGGGCGCGGCCCTTGGCGTCGCGCAGGATCACCTTCATGGCGTTGACGCCATTCTTCAGGTTGGGCTGGCCATAGACGCGGCAGCGGTCGCGGGTCGGCCCGCCCATCAGCCGGTGCACCGGCAGGTTGTAGACCTTGCCGGTAATGTCCCACAGCGCCTGGTCGATGCCCGACGAGATCGCGGTCTTGACCGGGCCGCCGCGGTAAAAGGCGCCGCGATGGATCGCCTGCCAGTGATGCACCACGCGGGTGGGGTCCTGGCCGATCAGGTAATGCCCGACTTCCAGGGCGCCGGCGGCGCAGGCCTTGGCGTCGTCCTTCAGCATCTCGCCCCAGCCGGTGATGCCGGTATCGGTGCTGATCTTCACGAACACCCAGGAATTCTTCAGCACGAAGCTTTCGATCTTGGTGACACGGATCTTTTCGCGGGAACCCAGCGCGGCCGATTGGGCGCGGGCGGGGGAGAGGGTGCCGCCCAGGCCGAAGGCGGCGGCGGGGCCGAGCAGGCCGGCAAGCGTGCGGCGACGGGTAAGCATGGGTTCCTCCTGATTTTTGGTCAGCAGGGGCCGATTCCGCCCGCCCTGTCCAGCCGCATCGGGCTGTTTCCCCCTCCTTATTCGCGTGTAAAACACGGGGCAGGAGGCATCCCCATGACGCCATCGCAGCGCATCGATCAGATGATCGCCAAGATCCCCGACTGGCGCGGCAAGACCTTTGCGGCGGTCCGCAAGGCCATTCTGAGTGCCGACAAGGCCATCACCGAGGACTGGAAGTGGATGGGCAGCCCGGTCTGGTACCGGGATGGCATGATCGCCGTCGCCAATGCCCACAAGGGCAAGGTCAAGCTGACCTTCCTCAACGGCGCGCATGTCCCCGATACCGGCAAACTGTTCAATGACGGGCTGGACGGCAACCAGCGCCGCGCCATCGATTTCTTCGAGGGCGATCGTGTCGACGGGCCCGCGCTGACAAGGCTGGTGCGGGCGGCGATTGCGTTCAATCAGGATAAGGTGAAGAAGAAGGCGCCGGTGAAGCGCAAAGTCAAAAAGCCCGCGCCTTTGAAAAGGAAAGTGAAATAGTCATGGTCAAGGAAGACGACGTTCTGGCCGCGCTGGACAAGCCCATGGCCGTCTATGCGCTGCAGCGCCTGCTCGACCCCAGCAGCAAGAGCACCGATCCCATGCAGGACCTGCTGATGCGCATGCGGGCGGCGGGGAAAGTGAAGTTCGATATCAAGAAGGGGGTTTGGAGTAGGGCGTGAGGGTGGCTGATTAATCAGCCGCCCTGCATTCGGCGCCGCTCCGATGTGGATCAAGCACCATCAAAGATGGTCGAGAAGGCTCATGCTGTCCTGCGCGAGCACCGACAAATTTACGGTCGCCCCCGATAAATCGTTCCCGAGCCCGCCCCCAGTACGAGCTCATAGGCACCGGTTCCGGCGTAGTTCATGACGCGCACGATGATGCCGTAGCGGCCTGCCGGCAGGCTCTGGTTGAATTGCAGGTTCCCACCGACGGCACGGGAAATCATATTGCCCTGAGCATCGAGAAGGTCAGCCACGAGGTTGAGCTGACTCTGGCCTGCCCCCTTTGAAGTGGTCCTCCCTGAAGTATGGTTTTGACCAAGGAGGATTGGATAGATGGCAAGGAAGAGGCACACAGCAGAAGAGATTGTCGCGAAGCTACGGCAGGTCGATGTGCTGATGGAACAGGGCAAGACGGTCGCGGATGCGGTTCGGGCGATAGGAGTTACGGAAGTTACATACTACCGCTGGCGCAACGAGTATGGC
>CANKIV010000228.1 GCA_947482125.1 Alphaproteobacteria bacterium | reverse complement strand
CGTCGCGCTACGCCTCTTGCCGGCGGGCACGCCGGGGTGGCTGCGCGCGCAGGACATCATGGTCGCGACGGAAAAGGACGAAGACAAGGATGGGCCTCAGCGTCGTCGCTGAGCGCACCTACCGCCATGCCGCGCTTTGCCGCCAATCTAACGTTCCTGTACACCGAGCTTCCCTTTCTCGACCGGTTCGCCGCTGCCGCCCGCGATGGTTTCGAGGCGGTGGAATTCACCTTTCCCTATGCTCACGACCCGGTGGAACTGCGCGAGAGCCAGGATGCCGCCGGTGTGCGCACTGTTCTGTTCAACGCGCCGCCCGGCAACTGGAATGCCGGTGACCGTGGCCTGGCCTCATTGCCCGCCCGCGACCGGGAGTTCGCTGAGACAATCGAGACCGCGCTACGCTATGCCGTTGCCTTGGGCTGCCCGTCCGTCCACGTAATGGCGGGAGTGCCCGGGCCCGGAACCGCGCTCGCCGAAAGTCGCGCGCGCTATGAGGCGCGGCTCAAAACCGCAGCCAACATGGCCGTCGGCAGCGACGTGAACATCCTGATCGAACCGCTGAACCCGCGCGACATGCCCGGCTATCTCCTGTCCCGCCAGCAGGACGCACACGACATCGTGGCGCGTGTCGGCGCGCCCAATCTCAAGGTCCAGATGGATCTGTATCATTGCCAGATCGTCGAGGGCGATCTCGCGACAAACCTGAAGAAGTACGCATCGAAAGCAGGCCATATGCAGATCGCCGGCGTGCCCGAGAGGCATGAGCCATCGACCGGCGAAGTCAATTATCCCTACCTGTTCGATCTGATCGACGAACTTGGCTACGAAGGCTGGATCGGTTGCGAGTACCGCCCGCGCGCCGGCACTTCGCCCGGCCTCGACTGGGTGCGGAAGTATCTGCTCCGCACCTCAACAACGTGAGCAACGGCGCCGCCATTCTGTCCCTGGATCAGGGCACCACGTCATCGCGCGCCATCGCGTTCGATGCCGCAGGCCGCCCCATTGCCGTATCGCAAGTGGAACTGCCGCAGAGCTTCCCGCAGCCGGGCTGGGTCGAACACGATCCGGAGCGAATCTGGACCGACACACTTCATACAGCGCGCGATGTACTCGCCCGCCTTGGGGAGCGCCCGGTCGCTGCCATCGGCATTGCTAACCAGCGTGAAACCACCGTGTTATGGGAGCGCGCAACGGACCGAGCGCTGCATCCTGCCATCGTTTGGCAGGACCGGCGCACGGCGGGTGTGTGCGACCGAATGCGGGCCGATGGCGTCGGGCCAATGGTCGCGGAGCGTACAGGACTGATCCTCGATCCATATTTTTCGGCCACCAAGCTTGCCTGGCTGCTGGACCACGTGCCCGGCGCCCGCGAGCGGGCGAAGCAAGGGGAACTGGCCTTTGGCACCATCGACACATTCCTGCTGTGGCGCCTGACCGGTGGCCGGGTGCATGCGACGGATGCGACGAACGCCTCTCGCACCATGCTGTTCGACATTTCTCGCCAGCAGTGGGATAGCGATTTGCTAGCCCTGTTCGACATCCCACTATCGCTTCTGCCCGAGGTTCGCGATTGCAGCGGTGATTTCGGCACCACAGATCCGGCCCTGTTCGGGCCACCCCATCGCAATTCGGGGCATGGCGGGCGACCAGCAGGCGGCCACCTTCGGCCAGGCGGCGTTCGAACCAGGCATGGTGAAAAGCACTTACGGCACCGGATGCTTCATGCTGATGAACACTGGTGACCGGATCACCCGTTCGACTCACGGCATGCTGACCAGCGTGGCTTGGCGCATGAATGGCAAGGTGACCTACGCCTTGGAGGGCGCAATCTTCGTCGCTGGCGCCACGCTGCAATGGCTGCGAGATGGCTTGGGCATTATCCATGACGCTGCGGAAAGCGAAGGCCTGGCCCGCGGTATCGACGACAATGGTGGTGTCTATCTCGTGCCCGCCTTTGCCGGCCTCGGCGCGCCGTACTGGGACGCGGAAGCGCGCGGCGCAATTGTCGGATTGACCCGCGCCAGTGGTCGGGCTGAAATCGCCCGCGCGGCACTGGAGGCGGTCGCCTATCAAAGCCGCGACCTGCTTGAGGCGATGCGTGCCGATGGGGCCCCCTCCCCCAGCCTGCTTCGCATCGACGGGGGGCTGACCCGCAACGCCTGGGCCATGCAATTCCTGGCCGACATCACCGGCACAACAGTCGACCGGCCCGTGGTGACCGAGGCCACCGCGCGCGGCGCGGCCTGGTTGGCAGGCATGGCGGCCGGGGTCTATGGCTCCATGGCTGAAATTGCGCAACAATGGCGGCTGGATCAGCGGTTCGAGCCGGCCATGGCGCCGGCCCGCCGCGACGGCTTGTACAAGGAGTGGCAGATCGCGGTGCGCCGTGTCGCCACGAGCGGAGTGGATCACGAATGAAACGTCTTTTGCTTGCCCTGATCTGCTGCGCGACCCTCGCCGTACCCTCGGGCTACGCCGCGGACGCACAATCCACCGAGCAGATCGAAAAGATCGTGCGCGAGTACCTGCTGCGCAATCCCGAGGTCTTGATCGAAGCGATGCAGGCCTACGAACTTAAGAAGCGCGAAGCCCAGGCGGCGGAGGCCACCGCCATGGTCCGCCGCTACGCCAAGGAATTGCGTGAGGATCCGAATTCCTACGTGGGCGGAAATCCTAAGGGCGATGTCACCGTAGTCGCATTCTTCGACTACCGGTGCCCGTACTGCAAACAGGCGCAGCCTGAACTGGATGCCGCGATCAAGCGCGATGGCCGGGTGCGGGTGATCTACAAGGAATTTCCCGTATTGGGGCCAGAATCAGTGCTTGCCGCCCGCGCAGCCATTGCCGTGCTGCGCACACAGCCTGGCCGCTATCAGCCATTCCACGACGCCCTCATGACCAGCCGCGGCGCGCTGGGAGAAGCGACGATCATGCAGATCGCCACGGAAGCCGGGGTAAAGACCGCAGACCTCAAGACCGCCATGCAGGACAAGAGGATCGATGCCATCCTGCAGGCCAATCAGGAACTGGGCATGGCCCTGAACATTGACGGCACACCGGCGTTCGTGATCGGCGATCGCCTGATGCCCGGCGCCATGCCTGCCAGCCGCTTCACCGAAGCCATTGCCGCGGTGCGCAACACGAAAACGAAGTAGGGAAGCCCGCGGGCTAGAGCGAGCGGCGCTGCAACCCATCCCGCTCGGCGGGGCTGGGCTTTGTCGTCAGCACCGGGGATACGGCCGCCGCCTTCTTCTTGTGCCGCTTCTTGAACCACAGTCCCACCGACACCGAGACAATCAGCACGCCGAGCATGATTAGCCCGAAGTCGCGGGCAATTTCGCCCAGCAGATGCTCGAAAGTGCGGCCCAGCACATAGCCCGTGCCGGCGAAGATGATGGCCCAGACCACGGCGGCGATGAAATTCAGCACCAGGAAGCGCGGCCACGAAACGTCGCTCATCCCCATGGCGAACGACGCGAAATTGCGCACGCCGTAGATGAAGCGAAAGCTGAGAATGAAGCCGACATGATACTTGTGCAGCATGCCAAGGGCCGCATCCACCGCCGGCGTCCAGCGCGGGAACCGTTTCAGCAAATAGTGACCGTAGCGCCGACCGATGAAAAAGTAGAACTGGTCGCCACAGAAGCTGCCAAGGGCGGCGAACATGATCAGCCATTCCAGATGGATCGGACGGCTGTCGGCGGCAGCGGCGGCGCCGGCAAAAATGACAAAAGTCTCACCTTCCACGAACGTCCACGCGAAGGTCAGCGCGTAGAACCACTCGCGGTAATCGTGAATCAGCTGGAAAATATCCAAACTCAACTACCCTATCGCTGCCGAGGCGATCGGCGCACCGAATGCTTAACGTTCGGCGTCGTCAGTATAGCGACGCTCGCCGTTTTTGTTATTGCATCTCGGTGACACATGCGGCGGCGTGCCGCTGCCTCCCAGTGCGGGCACCATAGCACAAGCGCTTTTCCTCCCGCCAAGAAATGGCGTCTTCCGACGGCGAGTTGAACTCGCGTACCAGGACGCTTGCATGCCGAAATGCAATGTTATAACATTAGCGCCAATGATGAAGTTGATAAAGTATGCCCGCACGATAGCCCTCGCCTCCGTGTTGACCATGATCGGCGCGGCGCAGGCACAGCCAGTGAAGGTGGTGGCGACCTTCACTATTTTGGCCGACCTCACCCGTCAGGTGGG
>CANKIV010000227.1 GCA_947482125.1 Alphaproteobacteria bacterium | reverse complement strand
GGCGACGCATTGAAAGTCGTCACCCTGCTGAACTTCGCCGCAGAAAAGCAGCCCAGCTTCTACGGCCTGATCGCCGAGCGCACCCTGGGCATCGACACACAGACCGGCTTTGCCGACGCCATCCTGAATGAAGGCGATTTCCGCGACCTGATGGCGGTGCCGGCGGCGCGGCGCGCCGTGGCGCTGTGGCAGATCGGGGAAAGCGAATTTGTCGGTCCTGAACTCAACCGCGCCTTTGTCGACAATAATGAGCGGCTGGACCCGGCAATGGCGGCGCTGGCGCGCAGCCTGGGCATTCCCAACATCGAACTGCGCGCCAGCGAAAAAAGCGCCGCGCGCGGAATTCTTCTGACGGGGCTGTTTCCCGTGCCGCCCTACAATCCCGATGGCGGCTACCGCATCGATTCCTCGCTGGTGCTCGCCTTTGCCCGCATCGAAAGCCGCTTCCAGATTTCCGCCACATCGCCGGTGGGCGCGCGCGGACTGATGCAGATCATGCCGGCCACCGCCAGGCGGCTGGGCGTCACCGATCCCGAGACGCTCAACAATCCCTCGACCGCCCTGGCGGCGGGCCAGAAATATATCGAGATGCTTTTGACCCAGCTGGACGGCAGCCTGCTGGAACTGGGCGGCGCCTATAATGCCGGGCCCGGCTCGGTGAGCCGCTGGCGCAGCACCAAGGCGGGCGGCAACGACCCCCTGCTGTTCGTGGAAAGCATTCCGGTGGCGGAAACGCGCTCCTATGTGAAGCGGCTGATGGTCTATCACTGGCTCTATCGCCGCCGCTTCGGACAGGATGCGGGCAGCCTGGACGAAACGGCGCGCGGCCTATGGCCGACCTATCGCCCCTCGCAAAGCGCGGCGGCGGTGAACGCCTACGGCCTTCGGGTCAGTTCCGAAAAGTGATCAAAGCTTTGCGAGGACCCGCGAGGGGAACCGCAACGCATGCAGCAAGGTCAGGGTGAAGCCGCGCCACGCGGTCTTGGCCGGCGGCGAGACATTGATGGCGCGCGAACGCAGGCTCACCAGCCGCCGCCGCCCGACACGGCGCACGATATCGGCGTCTTCCATGTCGAACAGGGTGCGGTAACCGCCGATCTTCTGGTAGAGCCGCCTGGAAATCAGCAGGCCCTGGTCGCCCAGCGGCAGCGCGAACAGCGCGGTACGCAGCGCCGCCTTGGCTTCGGCGCGGCGGGCCGCGCCGCTGAAATCCTCCAGCGCGAAGCGGAACACCGCCGCACGCGGGCGCTCCATCGCCGCCTGGTCAATAAAGGACTCCGCCTCCACCTCCCATCCCGGCTCCAGCGCGGTTTCGGGGTGCAGGAACAGCAGCCAGTCGCTTTTCGCGGTTGCCGCACCCTCGGTCAGCTGGATGCTGCGCCCCTTCCGGGCATGGACGATGTGGGCGCCGGCGGCATCGGCAATGGCGAGGGTTGCATCGGTCGAACCGCAATCGCTGACGATCACTTCGCGGACCACGCCGCACACCGCCGCCGTGATCAGGCTGTCGAAACAGCGGGGCAGCAGGCGCTCGGAATTCTCGGTGGGGATCACGACGGAAATCATGCGCCCATCATGACGCATGCGGATCGTCCCACCAAAGAGTTTCCCGTCGCAGGGTGAAAACCGCGATGACAAGAATTAAACGCCTGATATACAATCCTTTCCGGGTGCCTATTTCTGCGTCAATTCCATGCGGCCATGAAAAAGGCCCCGGCGCGAACCGGGGCCTTTCGCTCTATTGGAAAGTTCTTAGACGAAGATGCGCTTGGCGTTGGCCTTGGCCCAGGTCTTGGACTGGGGCGACGCCGCCCACTTGATCGAGTTCAGCATCAGCTTCTGCCAGTAGGGATTGGACCAGGCATTGTTGTCATGGCCGTGCTGGATATAGACGACAGGCGAATTCTCCGCCGTCTTGACCCAGCTGGTCATGGTGCTGCCCGGCTGATGGCCGGCGCCGACATTGGCGCTGTTGGGCGCCATCAGGAACTTGTCGGCGGTGGGGATGAAGTTGGTGCGGGTCAGGCAATGCACCGAATCCTCGAACATCGGGCAGAGATAGGTTTCATCGATCAGGTCGAACTGCGCCGGCAGGCCCTGGGTGATCGGATGGTCCTTGTCCACCACGGTGATGCGCTGCTCGGTGCCCTGGCGATAGCCGGAGTTGGGATACTTCACCCCGCGCAGGTCCAGCGGCATGCCCCAGTCGGCGGCGCCGCCCATCACTTCGGCATAGGCATTGGAGCCGTTCACGCCCGCGGGCCAGCTATGGATCCAGGAGGCCAGCGCGTGATGGAAGAAGACGAAACCCTGATTGCCGTTCTGCATCAGCTTCTTCATGTTGGCCTGCAGCTTGGCCGACGGCGGCGGATAGGTAGTGGTGCGGCGGCCGTTGGCGTCCGGCGCGCTCAGCTTGCGGCCCGCGAACGCATCATACAGCAGGAAGACATCGTAATCGGCGGCCAGCGCCGGGTCGAAGAAGTGTTCGGCGGCCGGATGCTCGACATGGGTCCAGCTGATATCGCTGCCCATGCGGTCCCAGCAGCGGAACAGGTTCTCGCGATCGAAGGCATGATAGCTGGAAATGAACAGCACGCGGATCTGGCCGTTGCCGCCCTGCTGCGGCAGGCCGCCCAGGCTGGTGGAGTTGATCGGTGCACCCTCGCCGCGTCCGGCCTGCTGCGCGCGGGCGCCGCTGAATGCCGGAATGGCGGCGGCGGCAACCGCCGCGGCGCCGAACAGGGTGCGGCGTGAAAGGCCCTTCTTCTTGTCGTCGTCAGATGTCGTCATGGTCGTTCCTCCGGTTTGAACTGTTCTACGAGAAAATCTTCTTGGGGTTGGCATGCGCCCAGGCCCTGGCTTCCGGCGAGGCGGCCCATTTGATGGCGTTGGTCATCAGCTTGCGCCAGGCTGGGTTGGACCAGGCCTTGTTGTCATGGCCGTGCTGGATATAGGCCACCGGCGAACGCTCCGCCGTCTTGACCCAGCCCGTCAGGTTGCTGCCGGGCGGGTGCCCCTTGGTCAGCGGGCGCATGGGGAAAGCGGTATCCAGCGGCTTGAAGTCGGTGCGCATCAGGGGATGGACGCTGTCCTCGAACACCGGGCACAGATACGCCTCGTCCACGATGTCGAAGTCCTCCACGCCCGCGGTGATGGGATGGCTCTTGTCCACCACGGTGATGTGCTGCTGGACATTGGCCAGCGCGCCGGAGGCGGCATAGTCCACCCCGCGCACATTCCTGATCGGCTTGCCCCAGTCGGCGGCCGCCCCGATCACTTCGCGGTATTCCGGCCAGGTATGCGCCCAGGAGGCGATGGCGTGATGGAAGAAGACAAAGCCCTTGTCGCCATTGCGCAGAAGTTTCGCGAAATCGCGCTTCATCTTGGCAGTGGGCGGATTGTCCTGGTTGGCGATGACGCCGTCGGTCTGCTTTTCGAAGGTGCGCCCCGCGAATGCGTCATAGAACAGCAGCACGTCATAGGGTTCGGCCAGCGCCGGATCGTAGAAATTGG
Organism: Alphaproteobacteria bacterium; assembly: GCA_947482125.1. GTDB lineage: Bacteria > Pseudomonadota > Alphaproteobacteria > Micropepsales > Micropepsaceae > Rhizomicrobium. The sequence continues at coordinate 713 of CANKIV010000227.1, read as the reverse complement.
TCGCGGCGGGATGCTCCACATGCGTCCAGGTGATGTCCTCGAACGCATCAAAGGCCGCGAACAGGTTTTCGCGGTCGAAGGCATGGTACTTGGAGATGAACAGAACCTTGGTTTTGCCCACCCCGCCCTGCATGGCGCGCGGCGGCTGGGGATTCATCCCCGGCGGAAGCGCCGGCGGGCGCACCATCTGCGCACGGGCCAGCAGCGGCGTTCCGGCAGCGGCGGCGATGCCGCCCACCAGCGCGCGGCGCGTCAGGCCGCTGTTGTTCACGGGCTTGGTCATGTTCTCTCCCCACTGAGATTTCTTGTTGTTGCCAGAAAAAAGGCCCCGGCGCGAACCGGGGCCTTTTGAACGTAAAACGCCTTATTCCGCCGCTTCGTAGCCGCGGGTCTTGTCGCTGGCCTTCTGCGAACCAGTCAGCTCGCCCAGCCATTCGGTGTGGGTCAGCGGACGCGAGAACATCGGGAAGTTCTTGGCGCAGGCATGATCCTGCTCTTCCTGGCTGAGGGCGGCGGTCATATCGGTCAGGGTGACGACGTTGTAGCCCTTCTCATAGCCGACGCGCATGGTGGACTCGACGCAGCAGTTGGTCAGGAACCCGCCCAGCGCGATGTCGGTGATGCCGCGCGAACGCAGCACCCAGTCCAGATTGGTGCTTTCGAAGCCGCACAGGCCGCGCTTGCCTTCTATCACGATGTCGGCGGCGTCGGGC
>CANKIV010000226.1 GCA_947482125.1 Alphaproteobacteria bacterium | reverse complement strand
TCGATCCCGGTTCGGCAATACTCAGATTGAACACCCGGGTCTGGTCGGTCGCCAGGGCGATGGCTCCTAGCTTGGCCATTAGCGGCGTGATCTTCTGCACATTGGGCAGCGCATAGTTCGCTATCATCTCCTCCGGCGCGGTGGGAATCGCGACCTTCGCCACGATTTCCGGACGCTGCAGTTCGGCTGCCAGCTGCAACTCGGTCTCGCGCACCGACGTGAAGTACTGATCCAGCCGCGCCTTGTCGGCAGCACCCAGATTTATCATCGCGCGCTTGCGGTTGTCGGCGACCGCCGACAGCACGCTTTGCTGCAGCATCACCTGCGGATCGGGTTTCCAGTCCGAACTGGAGGGATCCTGGAATCCCGGCCCGAACAGCTTGGTGTAGAGGGCCAGAGGAGATGTTTCGGCGGGAATCGTGTTGGCGCCGCCCAGGCTGGAATAGCTGTGCTTCGGGTCACCGCTGCAGGTGGCGGTCACCGACTTGAAGCGGGAGCCGCGGGCGATTACGTCGGCAACCTGCTGGTCGATGGTCTTGGAATCGAATTGCGCATTCTTGGTCGGCGGAATGCCGGTGGCGCAAGCGGCGACGCCGGACCAATGCTGGTAGTTCGGGTTGTCGTCGACCATCACGCGCATGCCGCTGAACACGTTCATTTTCTTTTTGTAAGCTTCCAGCGGCTTTAACTGGACAGTCGTTTCGTAATTCTGGCCCGCCGTCTTAGGTACCCACAGGGATGTGGTCAGACCCAGGCCAAAGAAGAAAGTGTTGAAGCGCGTAGGGATTTTCTGCCCCGTCGCAGCCAGCGCCTGACCCTTGCTGTCCAGGAAGCAGTCCAGGAACGGCACCATCATGGTGGCGGCTGATCCCTGGAACATGCCGCGAAGAAGAAACCTGCGATTCAGTTTCATGATTTGGGACTCCTGATCTCTAGGGAGACACTGTCTTGATATGGCTGGCGGAGGCTTCCTCGACCGATGTAGAAGAACTGAAGAATTCCGGGCTTACGACCAAGCCCCTGAGCAAGGCGCGCAGGCGGTAGCCGGATGCTTTGAAGGCCTCGTAGCCGGCCCTGAACAGAGAGGCATCGGCTTCTTCGGCGTTCACGCCATTGGCGTAGGAGTAAAGCTTGCGTGCGACGCAGGCCGGATATTTGGGGTTGTCGTGCAGGAATTTCCCCAGACCGTCCGCTCCGCTGAACTTCTTGCCTTGCAGGGTGGCGGAGACATCGATCAGTTCCCCGTTTTCCCGCTCCCGGCGTCCGCCAATGGTGTCGAATCCTTCCAGCGACAGGCCGATCGGATCCACCGCGTTGTGGCAGGACGAGCAGATCTTCTCCTCGGCATGGGCCATCAGGCGTTCCCGCACCGTCTTCATGGGCCCATTGGTTTCGTTGACAATGCTGAAATCCACATTGTTGGGAGGCGTGGGGGTCGGTTCGCACAGAAAAATTTCGTTCAGCGCCACACCGCGCTTGGTCGGCGAACTTTGCCCGGGGTGGGAAAACATGGACAGCATAGCGACCTGTGTGAGGACGCCGCTGCGGCCCGAATCCGGCGTAAATTCATAGGGCATCCATTCGTCGTCGAAGGAGAAGTCCACGTTATAGATCGCCGCTAGGCTCCGGTTGATGAAGGTCTTGCGCGTGGTCATCAGGTCGCGCATGTCGCCATTGTCCTGCAATGTCAGCTTGACCAGGGTGCGCAGCGCCTCTTCCCGGGCTGAGGGCGCCATAGACCCAGCCCATTTCGGATAGAGCAGAGCATCCTTGGAAACTGCGTCAAACGTGTCCAGCATCAAAAAGTCTGTGAAGAAGGCGCGCATGCCGGCTTCCAGCCGGGGCGAGGCCAGCAGCCGGTCAACCTGCTTTTCCAGGCCCCCCGCCGTGTTCAGCTCGCCGGTCGCCGCCGCATGCAGCAATTCGGTGTCCGGCGTGGTGCCCCACATCAGATAGCTCAGACGGGTGGCGCGGCTGTAGGGCTCCAAAGTGTAGCCCTTGCCACCGGCGTTTACCGCAACTTCCTTGCGGAACAGGAATTCCGGTGACTGCAGGAGCCCGGCCAGACCGTACCGCAAGCCGGTATAGAAATCGCCGGTCTTTTTTGCCATTGCGTTGGCAAGGCTCACCTGCGCCTTGAGTTCGTCCGCGGTCAGGGGTCGGCGGTACAGCATAAGACCGTAATGGCTGAAGACATCCGCCGCACAGGCATGGTCCGGGGCTTTGGGGGATTTGGGGGTGCAGGACACCAGCTTTTCCCGCATTTTCTCGCCCGTGACCTGGACGGCGATACTGTCCGCCATTTTGGAAAAGGACCCAAAACCCACTGGTGTCAAAGACAAGACTGTAGAACTGGCCGCGACCATGCCGCCCATCCGGATTCCCGGTTCGAACATGCCCTGGACCACGACGTCTTTGCCGAAAATATCCGCAATGGAATTCCGATATTCCGGCTCCGTCAGGCGACGCAGCGCCACCACCTTGTCGCTGCTCGCGGCGGCCCACACGGCCACGCCGGACGTGGCGCAGACCAGGAGGGCGGCAACCGTCAGTATGACCTTTTTGCGCAAGCGACCTCCCAAGCAACCATCCGCGCCGGCTTTATGGGCTGCCGGTCACGATGCATCATAATCTTAAGCCATCAAGGGGGGGGGCAACACAAGAATGGATTAACATGTAAAAATATGTTTCAACATTTGATAACTTGGCCAGCCCTGCCGGTCAGGACTTTTTTTCCAAACGACTAGCCACTCACAAGGGACATGGGGCCGGACGTTTCTTTGAAGGAATAGCAATGACTTTGTATGCCAACCGCTTCAGCGGAAAATCCGCAATAGTAACAGGCGGCGCTTCGGGACTGGGCTTGCAGGTTGCGACCCGTATTGTGGCCGAAGGCGGAAAGGTCGCTATTTGGGACATCAATCCGGAAAGCTTGGCGGAAGCAAAGAAAAGCTCCGGCGCTCACTACACGCACGCCCTGGATGTCTCTGACTACAAGGCGGTGGTCAAAGCCACACAAGACAGCAACGCGGCGCTGGGCAGAATCGATATCTTGGTGGCCAGTGCGGGCATCACTGGCGCAACCGTTCCCGTCAGCGAATTTCCCATCGACAGCTGGCTGCGCGTCATGGACGTCAACCTCAACGGCTTGTTCTATTGCTGCCGTGAAGTTATACCCTTCATGTCAAAAAATGGATACGGACGCATCGTCAACATTGCCTCGGTGGCCGGCAAGGAAGGCAACCCCAACGCCTCGGCTTATTCGGCTTCCAAGGCGGGCGTGATTGGCCTTACCAAGAGCCTGGGCAAAGAACTCGCCACCAAGGGAATTTTGGTGAACTGCATAACGCCCGCGACATTCGAGAGCGCGATTCTGACCCAGTTACCCAAAAGCCAAGTGGATTATATGCGGTCCAAGATTCCCATGGGCCGCCTAGGAGAAGCGGCGGAAAGCGCCGCGCTGGCGTGCTGGCTTGCCAGCGATGAATGTTCGTTCTCGACCGGCGCGACGTTCGATATTTCTGGCGGCCGCACCACCTATTGACGTCGCTCCGGCCGCCCAGTTAGCCCCGCGGATAGGGACGATGCAATTTGACGTCGGGATTGAGATCGACACCGAAGCCGGGCTTGTCCAGCGCCGAGGCCTTGATGCGGCCGTTCTGCGGCACCGGCTCGCCCAGCAATTGCGGGTGGAACATCGGCACCACCTTGTCGGCCTGGGGCGCCATCATCAGGAATTCCGCGAAGGGACTGTTATGGCGGGTGATGACGAAGTGATAGCTGTAGACTGATGAACCGTGCGGCACCATCAGCTTGCCATGGCTTTCCGCCAGGCTGGCAATCTTGATCAGTTCCGTAACGCCACCGCACCAGCCGACATCGGGCTGGATGATGTCGCAGCATTCCATTTCCAGCAGCATGCGAAAGCCCCAGCGGGTGGCTTCATGCTCGCCCGTGGTGACCAGCATGCCGGGCGGAACGCTGCGCTTGAGGTCGCGATAGCCCCAGTAATCGTCGGGCGACAGCGCCTCCTCGATCCATTTCAGCCCGGACCCGTTCCATGCGGCATACGCCAGCTTTGTGGCGTAGTTCAAATCCAGCGCCATCCAGCAGTCCAGCATTAGCCAGAAATCGGGACCGGTCGCGGCCCGCATATCGGCGATCTGTTTCAGATTCCTCTTCAGCCCCTCTTCACCTTCGGCGGGACCGTGATGCAGCGGCATCTTGCCGCCGATGAAGCCCATCTGTTTGGCCAGGTCCGGC
>CANKIV010000225.1 GCA_947482125.1 Alphaproteobacteria bacterium | reverse complement strand
GATATGGGCATCACCCATGTGATCCGCGGCGCAGACCATCTCAACAATGCGGCGCGCCAGCTCCAGATCATCGAGGCGATGGGGGCAGCCATTCCCGTCTATGGCCACCTGCCGCTGATCCACGGGCCGGACGGCGCCAAGCTGTCCAAGCGCCATGGCGCCCTGGCGGTGGAAGCGTATCGCGACATGGGCTACCTGCCCGAGACCATGCGCAATTACCTTTTGCGCCTGGGCTGGAGCCACGGCGATGACGAGATCATCCCGACAAGCCAGGCGATCGCCTGGTTCAACCTGGAGTCCATCGGCAAGAGCGCCGCACGGATGGATTTCAAGAAGCTGGACAATCTCAACGGCCATTACATCCGCGAAACCGCCAATGACGTGCTGGTGGCGGAAGTCACCGCCTTTCTCGCCCGCGAAACCCCGCCGCGCATCCTGTCCATGACGGCGCGGCAGCGGCTGGCATCGGCCATGACCTCGCTGAAGGAACGGGCCAAGACCTTGGTCGAACTTGTTCAGGGTGCGGAATTTCTGTTCACGGACGGTCCCCGCGAGCTGGACGCGAGCGCCGACAAGCTGCTGACCCCCGACGCGCGCGCCACCCTGGCCAGCGCCCTGCCGGCGCTGGAGGCCACCGACTGGTCGGGCGCCGCACTGGAAGCTGCCGCCCGGACCCATGCCGAAGCGTGCGGACTCAAGCTGGGCCAGGTCGCCCAACCCCTGCGGGCCGCCCTGACCGGAAAGGCCTCCTCGCCGCCGCTTTTCGAGATGTTGGCACTGTTAGGAAGGGAAGAATCCCTAGCCCGGATAATGGCTTACACCGCTTAAGGAAATAGTGTGGTGCGGTGCCGCAAAATGGGTGACGGACTATCAAAAGCGTGGCTTTATTGCGGCGCAAGATAAGCCCGGCCAGACCGGATCAAGGGGACCAGCATGAGAGAGAGCAAGATCAAGCCGGCGGGCAAGGCCAGCCTTAACTATGAGGGCAAGGATTATGAGCTGCCGGTTTTCGCCGGCACCCAGGGCCCCAATGTCGTGGATATCCGCAAGCTCTACGACCAGGCCGACATCTTCACCTACGACCCCGGATTCACCTCGACCTCCTCGACCGAGTCCAACATCACCTTCATCGATGGCGACAAGGGCGTGCTGCAGTATCGCGGCTATGCCATCGGCGATCTGGCCGAACATTCCACCTTCCTGGAATGCTGCTACCTGCTGCTGTACGGCGAACTGCCGAACGGCGAACAGATGGCCAAGTTCGACCATTCCATCACCCACCACACCATGGTGCATGAGCAGCTCGCAACCTTCTTCCGCGGTTTCCGCCGCGACGCCCATCCCATGGCGATCATGTGCGGCGTGGTCGGCGCGCTCTCGGCCTTCTATCACGACTCCACCGACATCAACGATCCCAAGCAGCGCGAAGTCGCCAGCCACCGCCTGGTCGCCAAGCTGCCGACCATCGCGGCGATGGCGTTCAAGTATCACGTCGGCCAGCCCTTCGTGTATCCGCTCAACAAGCTGGGCTATACCGAAAACTTCCTGCGCATGTGCTTCTCGGTTCCGGCCGAGGAATATGTGGTGAACCCGGTTCTGGCCAAGGCGCTGGACACCATCTTCATCCTGCATGCCGACCATGAGCAGAATGCCTCGACCTCGACGGTGCGCCTGGCCGGTTCCTCGGGCGCCAATCCCTTTGCCTGCATCGCGGCGGGCATCGCCTGCCTGTGGGGCCCTGCCCATGGCGGCGCCAATGAAGCGGCGCTGAAGATGCTGGAGGAAATCGGCACCGTTGACCGCATTCCCGAATTCGTCGCCAAGGCCAAGGACAAGAGCAGCGGCTTCCGCCTGATGGGCTTTGGCCATCGCGTCTACAAGAACTACGATCCGCGCGCCAAGGCGATGCAGGTCCAGGCCCATGCCGTGCTGGACGAACTGGGCCTGCATGACGATCCGCTGCTGAAGGTGGCGATGGAGCTGGAAAAGGTCGCGCTCAGCGATCCCTATTTCATCGAAAAGAAGCTCTATCCCAACATCGACTTCTATTCGGGCATCACGCTGAAGGCGCTGGGCTTCCCCACCTCCATGTTCACCGTGCTGTTCGCCCTGGCCCGCACCGTGGGCTGGATCGCGCAGTGGAAGGAAATGCTGGAAGACCCGCACCAGAAGATCGGCCGTCCGCGCCAGATCTATACCGGGCCGACGGAACGCACCTACGTTCCGATGCCCAAGCGGAAGTAGTCAGCGTTTTTCGACGAAATCCAAAAGTACCCGGGCCGCCCTCAGTGAGGGCGGCTCTTCTTTTTCGCCCAGCCTGCGGGCAAATTCGTCCATGGCGGCCACCTGCTGCTGGCGGGCGGCGGAATCGGCAAACAGGTTCGCCACCGCTTCGGCCAGCGCCCAGGGCGCGGCGGCCTCTTGCAGATATTCCGGCACCGCTTCGCGCTCCAGCAGGATGTTGATCAGGGTGAAATGCTTCACCGTCATCATCCAGCGCGACAGGAAATAGGTCAGGCCGCCGACCTTGTAGGCGACCACCATGGGGGTGCGCGACAAGGCCAGTTCCGCCGTCACCGTGCCGGATGCCGCCAGCGCCACATCCGCCGCATCAAAGGCGGCATACTTGTCCGCTTCGCTTTCCACGATATGCAGCGGCGTCGCCCATTCTTGCGTCGCGGCGCGCACCCTCGCGGCGACATGAGGCACCGTCGGCAGGATCGTGACCAGGCCGGGAATTTTCTGTGCCAGCAAATCCACCGCCGCCCGGAAGGCCGGCAGGATGAAACGGATTTCACTGGTGCGGCTGCCCGGAAGCAGCGCCAGCAGCGGCGCATCCGCCGCGATGCCAAGGCGCGCGCGCAACGCCGCGCCGCCGGTCATCCTTGCGGCGCGTTCCACCACCGGATGGCCGACAAAGGCGGCCTTCAATCCGTATTTCTCGAAAAACGGAACCTCGAAGGGAAACAGCGCCAGCACCAGATCGAAATAGCGCGCCATCGCTTTTGCGCGGTACGCGCGGCTGGCCCAGACCTGGGGCGCGACATAGTCCACGGTGCGAATGGAAGGATCGCGTTTGCGAAGGGCGCGCGCCACGCGATGGGTAAAATCCGGGCTGTCGATCACCACCACGGCGTCGGGCCGGGTCTGAACCGCGAAATCCACCGCCTGCTTCACCCGCCGCAGAATGGCCGGAATGGCAGGCACCACTTCGCGCAGCCCCATCACCGCCGTGGCATCCAGCGGATACAGGCTTTTCAGGCCTTCGCGCTCCATCGCCAGCCCGCCCACGCCGGTGAAAGTGATGCGGTCGCCCGCCAGCGTCTTGAGGCCGGCCATCAACTGGGCGCCCAGCGCGTCACCGGACGGCTCGCCGCACACCAGCATCAGTTTGATTTTCACGGCTTCACACCGATGACAAACAGGCCCAGCCGGTCGGCTTCCGCCGCCACCGCGCTTCTGTCCAGGATCAGCGATCCGCCCGCTTCCAGCGCGACGCCCGCCAGATGCGCGGCGGCCGCGCCCTGCAATGTGGCGATGCCGACCACCGGCATGTCGGTCTTGGCGTCCTGGGTGGGCTTGAGCCCCTTGACCAGCACCCCGCGCGGGCTCAAAGCCGTGCCGCGCAGGCTTTCGCGCAAATTCGGGATGCGTGCCAGCATGGCGTCGGTGCCTTCCGCCGCCTCGACCGCCAGGGCCAGGCCTTCGCACACCACCGCCGCCTGCCCCACATCCAGTGCGCCCAGCGCCCGCACGATCCTGAACGCGGCGGCAATGTCGGCGCGATGGTCTTCGCCCGGCGTCACGCGCCCCAACGGGCCTTCGCCGCACACCAGTGCGGGCGCGGCCTCGGCCACACCGACAGCCTTCAGGCCTTCATCCTCGAAAATGCCGACCAGAAACCGCAGCAGCGCATCGTCGCCCTGGCGCGCCGCCGCCACGGCCCTGGGCAGCAGCAGCATGCCCTTGGCATCCAGCTTCATGTCGGAAAATTTCGGCCGGTCCACCTTGCCGCACAGCAGGACCTCGGTCACGCCATGCGACTTCAGCGCCTTGAGGATGCGGCCGGGTTCGCCCGGCGTCAGCCATTCATGCGCAAAATCTGCCACCCATTCGCCGCCGGCGCTGCCCACCAGCGGCACGACAAAGACTTCGCGCCCCGACGCCCGCACGGCCGCCGCGGCGGCGCGCGGCAGGTCACCACCGCCGGCAATCAAACCCAAAGCGCCGTTATTCTGGGTCGCGCCGCCGGACGACTCCGCTGACGCTCCG
>CANKIV010000224.1 GCA_947482125.1 Alphaproteobacteria bacterium | reverse complement strand
GTCATTCTGGAGCTGGAACTGGCGGGCCGCTGCATCCGCCACCCCGGAAACCGGGTCTCCTGGGCCTGATTGGTCCCCCAAAACGGGCGCAGCAGAAATAATTTTTCGCGAAAGTTCCGAGTAGAGTGCCGATCTAACCGGCTGATCCGAGACGCAAAAGCCTCGAATCCAGCATTCCGGCCAGCCGAGGGGCGGGTTTTTAGCTGCCCGCCACCATTACGAATTCGGAAACCTTTCGCGGCTTAACCATGATCGTTCGCGGCAGGGGAATGCAACCTATGATTTTATCTTGCATAAAACATGGCGTTATTTTCAACCAGTGGGTGTATCCAGTCGGCCAGCCCGCGTTGACAGCCGCCGCCGGCTTGGACAAGTGTCCCGCCCCGTTTGCAGACCCCTTGTCCAAGGAACCCTTGCGGAGCGCCGTTTCGACCCCAAATACGCCCCTTCGTCCCCAACATTAGGTTCAATTTCCTAGATGAACGTCCTGATCGTCGAATCCCCCGGCAAGGTCAAAGCCATCAACAAGTATCTGGGCAGCGATTATAAAGTGCTGGCCAGCTTCGGGCATATCCGCGACCTGCCGTCCAAGGACGGCTCGGTAAAGCCGGACGACGATTTCTCCATGACCTGGGATGTGGATGCCCGGGCCGCGTCCAAGATCAAGGACATCGCGGCGGCCGTGAAAGGCGCCGACAAGCTGATCCTGGCCACCGACCCCGACCGCGAAGGCGAAGCAATTTCCTGGCACATCCTGGAAGTCCTGAAGGACCGCAAAGTCCTGGGCAAAATTCCGGTTGAACGCGTGGTGTTCAACGCCGTCACCAAGTCCGCCATCCTGGAAGCCATCGCCCATCCGCGCGAATTGAACAACGAGCTGGTGGACGCCTATCTGGCGCGCCGCGCCCTGGATTACCTCTTCGGCTTCACGCTTTCGCCCGTGTTGTGGCGCAAGCTTCCGGGCGCGCGTTCCGCGGGGCGCGTGCAAAGCGTGGCGCTGCGCCTGGTGGTGGAGCGCGAGCAGGAAATCGAAGCCTTCAAGGCACAGGAATATTGGAGCATTGATACCGATCTGGCCGCCGCGTCGGGCAACTTCGCCGCCCGCCTGATCCAGCTCGACGGCAAGAAGATCGAAAAACTGTCCCTGACCAATGAAGCGGACGCCAAGCGCGCCGTGGATGCGATCAACGCGCAGACATTCGCCGTGGGCAGCGTCGAGGCCAAGCCGGTCAAGCGCAATCCCTCCCCGCCATTCATCACTTCAACCTTGCAGCAGGAAGCCTCGCGCAAGCTGGGCTTCAACGCCAAGCGCACCATGCAGATCGCGCAAGGGCTGTATGAAGGCGTGGAACTGGGCGGCGACGTCACCGGCCTCATCACCTATATGCGTACCGATGGCGTCACCGTCGTGCCGGAAGCGGTTGCGGAAGCCCGCGAAGTGATCGGCAAGAAATATGGCGCGCGCTATGTGCCCTCTGCCCCCCGCGTCTACGTCTCCAAGGCCAAGAACGCCCAGGAAGCCCATGAAGCGGTGCGTCCGACCAGCTTCGCCCGCACCCCCGAAGAAATGGCCCGCTATCTCGATGCCGACGCCGCCAAGCTCTATGAGCTGATCTGGAAGCGCGCCGTCGCCAGCCAGATGGAATCGGCTGAGCAGGAGCGCACCACCGTCGATGTGCTGTCAGGTGACAAGAAGATCACCCTGCGCGCCACCGGTACCGTCACCTTGTTCGACGGCTTTCTGACCCTCTACCAGGAAGGCCAGGACGATACCTCGGACGAAGATGGCTCGAAGCTTCCCAAGGTCGTGGCCGGCGACAAGACCGAGGTACAAAGCGTTACCCCTGCCCAGCATTTCACCGAGCCGCCGCCGCGCTATTCCGAATCCAGCCTGGTGCGCAAGCTGGAAGAGCTTGGCATCGGCCGCCCCTCCACCTATGCCTCGATCCTTTCAACCTTGCGCGACCGCGCCTATGTGAAGATGGACCGCCAGCGCTTCATGCCCGAAGACAAGGGGCGGCTGGTCACCACCTTCCTCAACAGCTTCTTCAAGCGCTATGTCGCCTATGACTTCACCGCCGATCTCGAGGAAAGGCTGGACGAGGTTTCCGCCGGCAACCTGAACTGGAAACAATTGTTGCGCGATTTCTGGACGGACTTTTCTGCCAATGTCGCCGAGACCAAGGATCTCAAGATCCGCCAGGTCATCGACGAACTCGACATGGTTCTGTCGCCGCACATCTTCCCTCCGGGCGAGGAAGGCCTGGACCCGCGCAAGTGCCCCTCCTGTGAAAACGGCCGCCTGAACCTCAAGCTGGGCCGCTTCGGCGCGTTCGTTGGCTGTTCCAACTATCCGGAATGCAAGTTCACCCGCCAGATCGGCGCCAAGCCGGGCGACGGCGATGCCGGCCCGGTGGAGATCGGCCTGTTCCCCGACAGCCAGGACATGATCACCCTGCGCACCGGTCGCTTCGGACCCTATGTCCAGCGCGGAGAAGGCGAAAAGCCCAAGCGCAGCGGCCTGCCCAAGGGCACCGACAAGAGCGACGTGGACTTGGAGATGGCGGTCAAGCTGCTGAACCTGCCGCGCGAAGTCGGCCTGCATCCCGAAGACGGCAAGAAGATCAGCGCCAACTTCGGCCGCTTTGGGCCTTACGTCGCCCATGACGGCATCTATGCCTCACTGCCCTCCCCCGAAGACGTGTTCGAGATCGGCCTCAACCACGCCGTCACCCTGCTGGCCGAGAAAAAGGCCAAGGGTCCGGGCCGCCGCGGCGCGCAGACCCTCAAGGATCTGGGCGCGGCGGCCGACGGCAAGCCGATCAAGGTGCTGAAGGGCAAGTTCGGTCCCTATGTCAGCGATGGCGAGACCAACGCCACCCTGCCCGAAGGCGTCGAGCCCGACAGCGTCACCATGGAACAGGCGCTGGTGTTGATCGCCGAGCGCGCGGCCAAGGGCGGCAAGAAAAAGAAGCCTGCCAAGGCCCCGAAGGCGGCCAAGCCCAAGGCTGAGAAAAAAGAGAAGGCCGCGCCCAAAAAGGCCGCAGCCAAAACCCCAAGCAAAAAGAAAGCTGCCGCCCCCAAGGGCAAACCTCCGGCCACCGGCAAAAAAGCCAAAGAGCCCGAGCTGGCAGGCGAATAGGAATTGAAGAAAGACAAAAACCCGACCAACCCCCGTGTCCTGGACAAGGCGCGGGTGCTCGAACTGCTGGCCACCAAGGCCGGCGCCAACAAGCGCGACCTTGCCAGGCTTCTTGGCCTGAAAGGCTCGGACCGCATCGTCCTCAAGCGCATCCTCAAAGAGCTGGAAGCCGAAGGCGCCATCGCCGGCCGCCAGAAGCAGGGCTTCGTCAAGCGCGGCGAATTGCCGGAAGTCGGCATCGTGGAAATCACCGGCGTGGACGAGGACGGCGAAGTGCTGGCCCGCCCCCTGGCCTGGGAGAGCAACGAAACCCCGCCCGCGATTTATGTCCTGCCGCCCAAGGATGGCAGCGCGCCCGGACCGGGCGACCGGCTGCTGGCGCGGCTGGAACGCCATGGCGAGTCCTACGAAGCCCATGTCATCCGCCGGATCGAACAGGAAACCCAGACCAAGCTGATCGGCGTGTTGCGCGTCTCCCCGTCCACCGGCTGGCGGCTGGTGCCGATCAACAAGAAAGAGCGCACCGAATATGCGCTGGACAAGACCGACCTTGGCGGCGCCAAGCACAATGAACTGGTAGCGGCCGAACCCAAGCCGGGCCGCATCGCCGGTTTTTCCCGGGTCAAAGTTGTCGAGCGTATCGGCAGCATGGATTCGCCCAAGACCATCAGCCTCATTGCCATTCACGATCACGGCATTCCCACCGAATTCCCCAATGCGGTGATCGAGGAGGCCAAGGCAGCGCAACCGATTGAGCCCCGCGGCCGTACCGACCTGCGCGCCATTCCGCTGGTCACCATCGATCCGCCCGATGCGCGCGACCATGACGATGCAGTGTGGGCCGGGCTGGACGACGACGAGCGCAATCCCGGCGGCCATGTCGTGCTGGTCGCCATCGCCGACGTCGCCCATTACGTCACGCCGGGTTCGGCGCTGGACAAGGAAGCCCTCAAGCGCGGCAACAGCGCGTATTTCCCCGACCGGGTAGTGCCGATGCTGCCCGAGGAACTATCAGCTGACCTTTGCTCTCTCAAAGAAGCCGTAGACCGCCCCTGCCTGGTGGCGCGCATGGTGTTCGACAAACACGGGCACAAGAAAAGCCACACCTTCCTGCGCGCCGTGATGCGCTCGGCAG
>CANKIV010000223.1 GCA_947482125.1 Alphaproteobacteria bacterium | reverse complement strand
GAAGCTTTTGCTGATTTCGCCCGGCGCCATCACGATGGGGCGTGCATCAATCCCGGCCGTGCCCAATATGTCATGCAGGCGCGCCAGATGGATGTCCGCGACATTTGCGTCGGTCACCACCGGAACGGGACCGCGCACCAGCGGCTTCAGCAATTCGCCCGCGCGCGCCAGCAGGCCCGCCCCGACATGGATGTCGTAAGCGCGCGTCCCCAGTCCAACCGGTATCGTCTCACTCATGGCTGTCGCATAGCCCATGGGCGGCCAGGGCGGCAACGATCTTGTCCAGCAGCACGGCATGGGCCTCGTCGCCCGATTCCAGCACCATGTCGGCACCTGCATAGACCGGCTCGCGCTGGGCCAGCAGCCGCTCCAGGGTGCCGCGCATGTCATCATTGGCGAGCAGGGGGCGCGTCTGGTCGGCGCCCTGCCGTTTGCGGACCCGGCCCAGCAGGATTTCAATGGGCGCCTTCAGCCATATGGTGAATGCCGATTGCTTCATGGTGGCGCGGGTGGTTTCGTCCATGTAGGCGCCGCCGCCGGTGGCCAGCACATGGGGTTTCTCGCCCAGCAGGCGGGCGATCACCCGCCGCTCGCCGTCGCGGAAATAGGGCTCGCCATACTTGGCGAAAATCTCCGCCACGCTCATGCCCGCGGCCGCTTCGATCTCGTGATCGGCATCGGCGAAGGGCACATCCAGCCGCGCGGCCAGCCGCTTGCCGATGGAGGTTTTTCCCGCCCCCATCATGCCCACCAGCGCCACGGTTCGCTTCAGAGTCATGCCCTTTTTCGATACAGCCATGATACACCTGTGTCCATGACTCGGCCCCCGCGCGCGGAGGCGCGCCCTATACCCCAGCGCGCGAAAGGCGCGCCAGACAACCAAGTGCCCGCAGGGCGCCCTGTGAAAAGAACGGACACGGCCTATCTGATCGAGCTTTTCCTCGACATGATGGGCGCCGAGCGCGGGGCGGGCGCCAACACCATTTCTGCCTACCGCCGCGACCTGGTGGATTTCGCGCAGCTGGCCGATCTGCGCCAGGCCAGCCGGGACGCGGTGCGCGCTTTCCTCTCATCGCTGTCGCAAGCGGGCCTGGCGGCGTCCACCCAGGCGCGCAAGCTGTCGGCGCTGCGCCAGTTCTACGGTTTTCTCTACACCGAAGGGATGCGCGAGGACGATCCTACCCAGACCATCGCCGCGCCAAAGGCGCGCCGGCCGTTGCCCAAGATCCTTTCCGGTGGCGATCTGGACGCCATGCTCCAGACCGCGATGCAGGATGAAACGCCCGAAGGGCTGCGGCTGACCTGCATTGTCGAGATGCTGTATGGCGGGGGCCTGCGCGTCACCGAGCTGGCAGGATTGAAACTGGCCAGCGTACGCACCCATGAAGGCTTCATCCGCATCACCGGCAAGGGCAACAAGGAACGCATGACGCCGCTGAACTCTTCCGCGCGGGCGGCGCTGGACGCTTATCTGGCAGTGCGCGAGGAATTCGTGCCCAAAAACGACAAGAACAACCGCTATCTGTTCGCCTCGCGCGGCGTCGAAGGATTTCTCACCCGCCGCCGTTTCCACCAGCTGCTGAAGGGGCTGGCGCTGAAGGCGGGCCTCGATCCCGCCAAGGTTTCGCCCCATGTCCTGCGCCACGCCTTCGCCACCCATCTGGTGGAAGGCGGCGCGGACTTGCGCAGCGTCCAGACCTTGCTGGGCCATGCCGATATCGCCACCACCCAGATCTATACCCATGTGGCGCGGGACCGCCTGAGCCAGGTGATGCGCACCGCTCATCCGCTGGCCAAGGCCAGACCCGCCAAAAACAGGCGTTAACCCATTGGAATAAATAGATTCTTTAGGCATTTCCTTTCGCGAAAGGCTGTGTCACTTTCCGCCTTTGACGGTGATTTGAGCCATGCATTACCTCGAATTTGAGCGCCCCATAGCCGAGTTGGAAGGCAAGATCGTCGAGCTGCGCAAGCTCGCCGAAGAAGACCCCAACATGGATATCGACGGCGAGGTGGAGCGCCTGCAGACCCGCGCCGGGACGCTGGTGGCCGATACCTATGCCAGGCTGACGCCGTGGCAGAAGGTGCAGGTGGCGCGCCATCCCGGCCGTCCGCATTTTCTCGACTACGCCAATCGCATCCTCGAAGATTTCACGCCGCTGGCCGGCGACCGTTCTTTTGGTGAAGATCAGGCCGTCGTGGCCGGCCTGGCCCGGTTTCGCGGACGCTCGATTGCTTTCATCGGGCAGGAAAAAGGCAACGATACCCAGTCGCGCATCCGGCACAATTTCGGTTCGGCGATGCCGGAAGGCTATCGCAAGGCGGTGCGGATATTCGAACTGGCCGACCGTTTCGGCCTGCCAGTCCTGTCTTTCGCCGATACCGCCGGCGCCTATCCCGGCGTCAGCGCCGAAGAGCGTGGCCAGGCCGAAGCCATTGCCCGATCCATCGAGGCGGGGCTTTCGGTCAGGACGCCGTTCATCGCCACCATCATCGGCGAAGGCATGTCAGGCGGCGCCATCGCCATCGCCGCGGCCAGCCGCGTCTACATGCTCGAGCATTCGATCTATTCGGTGATCTCGCCGGAAGGCTGCGCCTCGATCCTGTGGCGCAGCGCCGACAAGGCGCAGGAAGCCGCCACCGCGCTCAAGATCACGGCGCAGGACCTTCTTCAGCTCCAGGTGATCGACGCCATTGTGCCCGAACCGGTGGGCGGGGCGCACCGGGCGCCGCTGGACACCATGGACGCGGTGGCCGACCAGATCGCCCAGGGCCTGAAGGAAATGGACGGCCTGTCCGGCGATGAGATACTGCGTCAGCGCCGCGCGAAATTCTTGGCGATGGGGCGCAGTATCTAACAAAAAGGCCCGGATCGCTCCGGGCCTTTTGCTTTGATGTGCAACGTTTAGCGCGCCATGGAGAGGCTGCTGTTCGGCACCCAACCCTTATTGTCGACTTCGTCGGTGACTTCTCGCCAGGCGCCGTCGGCATTGCCGGTGGGATAGAGGATCATGCCGGGATCGAGCTCGCTTACGACCTTGCCCTTCACATCGGGGGAGGCGCGCATCACGCCAGGGCGAGACATGGTGACGGTGCGCTGGGGCGCATCCTGCGCCGCGGCGCTGGACAGGCCGCCCATCTGGCCGACCAGCTTGGTGTAGGCGTCGATATAGGCCAGCGTCACAACCTGGCCGATGGCGGTCTTCTGGTAGCTGGACACACCACCACCGCCAAAGCCGCCGATTCCGCCCAATCCGCCGCCGACGCCAAAGCCGATATCGGTCTTGTCGCCATGGCCCTCGGCCATCGCCTGCTGTTCGCTGGTGCGCACGTTGGTGACCGACAGGATCACGTCGGCCGTGCTGGAATTGAATGAAAGGCTTCCGCCGATCGCCGCGCCGAGCCCGCCGCCCACCAGACCGCCAAGAAACGCGCCCACATTGGTGCCGCTGGCATTGGCGTTCTTGGAGACGACATCGGGAACCAGAATGTAATCCGCCGCGCGGACCTGACCGCCGCCGATGTTCGAGCCACCCTGCAGGGCGCCGCCGGCTGCCAGGGCGCGTTCCTGCTGCGCCAGTTCAAAGCCCTTGCCGCGGTCCACCAGGGTGAAGCAGCCCGAACGCTGGACGAAAAGCTTGATCAGCGCCTCGGGCGATTCCAGTCCCAGGCCTTCCCACCACTTGTTGTCCGGCTCGCGCACCGCCAGGGAGCCGATCCGGCGCGAACAGGTCGGAATTTCCGCTTTCTTTTCTTCGGTCTAGCGGCGAATGGAGGACTGCGATGCAGCCGGCGTCACCAGTGACGCGGTCGTGACACACAGAGCTGCCGCGATCGCGACAAGTTTGCCCAAACGCATGGTGGATCCCTTCGATGAATGACTGACGTTTTGCCCCTGCGCGAAACATACAAGATGGCGGAAATTTCGCAATATCCGCGGAACAGGCCGTGCCCTCGGCGGGTTACCACCAACCGCGATACTTGAACCATAATAGCGGCAACAAGGCGCTGAGCAGGATGGTGATCAGCGCCAGCGGATAGCCGAAGTGCCAGGACAATTCCGGCATGAAATGAAAATTCATCCCCCAGATGCCGGCCACCAGGACCGGCGGTATGCCGACCACCGACCAGATGGTCATTACCTTGAACAGGTCATTCTGCTCGGTCGAAATGAAGCCCAGGGTGGCGTTGAGCAGAAATTGCAGCTTGTCCGTGAGGTGGACTTCGTAATCGTTGAGCGATTGCACGTCGGCGCCCGCCATTTTCAACCGCGCCTTGACCGGGTCTCCCAGCCAGCCATCGCCATGTTCGGCGACGAAGGGTACGGCGCGCTGCATCACCAGCAATGTGTCGCGGATATAGGACAGCCGCTCGCCCATGTCGCCAACTTCCACCATCGTG
>CANKIV010000222.1 GCA_947482125.1 Alphaproteobacteria bacterium | reverse complement strand
TTGCCGCCGCGGCATCCATGCAGCGCGCTTGCGGAAACGACACCGACACTGTCGTCCCCTTGCCCAGGGCGCTGCGGATCGTGACGTCGCCGCCGTGAAGCGCCACTTTTTCCTTGAGCAGCAGCGCTTCGCCGGTGCGGCGCACATCCTTCAGCGTATGGCTGGCACGCTGGTCAAGAGCTTCATGTAGGGCGAGGCTGGGGCCGTTGCATTTTTCCTACTATTTCCATAGTAGATTTTCCTTCAACGGAGAATGGATGACTTATCACCGCAACTGGCCGGGCCTTGCTTTCCTTCTGGCCTTGATCTCATCGCCCGCCGCCGCGCAATCCGATGCCGGACCGGTGTTCCAGCGCACGCCCCAGGCCGGGCGCATCATCGAACACCGGGTAGACCTGGGCTCGGTGCACAAGACCTGGGCCTACAAGACCTTCTGGACCCGCGCAGCGGACGCACGAACGCATGAACCGGTGATGGTGCGGCAATCCTTCTGGCCGCGGCTGCTGGCGGACCCGGTGGGCGCGCTGACGTTCCGGCAAGTGCCATGGTCGCGGAAATTCGTGATCGACTGCGCCGGACGGCGCATCGGCGCGCGCTTCCTCCAGAGCAGCGACCCCGGGGAAGCGTCCGCCGCCATCACGCTCAAGGCGATGGCGTGGCAGGACCTGAAGAACTTTCACGCCCTGCACGCCGCCCTTTGCGATTGAACGGCTCTGCTATCTGGCGGGCGCCGCCGGACGCGCGGCAAAGTTCACCACATCCATGTTGGGGCCGGTGCGGGGCGCGGGCTTGGCCCAGCGCACGGTGCCTTTCAGGTCCGCGATATTGGCGGGCGCCTGCGACAGGGTGATGGAGAAATCCCGCGCATCGGTGGGGGCAAGACGGGCCACCTGCCACTCGGCAACCGTGGCGCCCTTGGCATCAGTGTGCACGCCCTTGTATCCGTCGCCAGTCGCGCCGGTGACGGTGATGCCGGCCGGCACGATCACGTCGATGACCAGCCCGCTGGCCACCAACCCTTTGCCCTTCTCGCCGCCATTGGCGAGGTTGAGCGCATAGGTGGCCGCGCCCTCGCCCGGCACAAGGCGCGCCTGCAAGGCGGGCCGGAAACCGAGATCGTCATGCGCCCAGTCATAGATTTCCTTCATCTGCGATTCGGAAAGCCGCAGCGGATCGAAATTGCCCATCCTGAGCCGCGTGCCGGGCCGCGTGGGCTCCATCTTCGGCATGGCGGTGGTGTGATTGTAGACAAGGTCCTTCATCAGCGCGAAATCGCCCTTGCGGCCGCCGAAGCTGGCGCGCGGCATGTCGAAGGTGGCGCCATGGCACTGGGCGCAGCCCGCCGACACATAGACCTGCTGGCCATGCGGCGCATCAGTCGCCAGCGGCACGCGCCACGCGCCCAGCTCGCCCGTCTTGGGCAGCGTCGCGAAATAGGCCGCCATGCCCGCCAGCTCCGCATCGCTCACCTGCTCGGTGGTGAAGGACGGCATCACGCCCCAGGGCTTGCGCACCGCCTGCTGGAATTGCGCCGCCGACAGACCGCGCCCGGCAAGGTCAGGCCCGAAGGCGCCCTCGCCATTCCTGCCGTGGCAGTTCTTGCAGAACGCGTTGTTGCCTTCCCACAGCGTTTTTCCGGCCGCCGCATCCGCCGCGCCCTGCGCCAGGGCCGGCGCCATCAGGAAAGGAAGAAGCACCAGCGCGGCGAACACGTTTTTCATGAATGACCCCTGCAACGTTTTGGCATTAAGCCCCCGCGCCATACTAGCTCGGTAGGAGGCTGGCGCAACCGCACCGCCTCCCTGCGCACGGCTCGCAAGAAAGGTTGCCCCCACACCGCCGCCATGGCTGAATGGCGTAAAATACGGGGGAAGGCATGACCGCATCGCTTCTGAACCGCCGCGCGCTGCTGGCCGCTGGCGGCGCCGCATGGGCGTTTCCAGCCCGTGCCTTCATGCCGAACGAAGGCCCCGACACGCCCAAGATATGCCTGGGCCCGGTGGTGGACACCGAAATGAACGCGCGCGGCTTCAGGCGCTTCCGCCAGATCGGCATCACCCATGTGATCCTGGGCAATAGCGGTTTCCCCTGGAAGGAAGACGACCTCAAGGCCCGTGTCGCGCTGCTCAAGGCGGGCGGCCTCACCGCCGGCGACATCGTGCTTCCCTATGTCGGACCGGCGCGCGAAACCATGCGCGACATCATCCTGGGCCGC
This sequence comes from Alphaproteobacteria bacterium, assembly GCA_947482125.1. Classification (GTDB taxonomy): domain Bacteria; phylum Pseudomonadota; class Alphaproteobacteria; order Micropepsales; family Micropepsaceae; genus Rhizomicrobium. Next base: position 2,188 of record CANKIV010000222.1, on the reverse strand, counting down.
CCGGGGCGCGACGCCGCCATCGACATCGTCAAATCCTGCATCCGCGCCGCGGGCGCCGCCGGCATTCCGGTGGTGGAATACAACTTCTATGCGCACCGGCTGGAGGAAGGCTATTTCCACGCCCCCGATCCCAGCCGCGGCGGCGCGGTGGTGGAGTCCTTCCATTATGACCGCGTCAAAGACCTTCCCCCCTTGCCCGAAACCGGCGCCGTCAGCGCCGAACGGCTCTGGGCCAACCTGGAATATTTCCTGAAAGCCGTGGTGCCGGTGGCCGAAAGCGTGAAGGTGCGAATGTCGCTGCACCCCAACGATCCGCCGCCGCCCGTCTCACGCGGCTCGGCCCAGATCATGACCACCTTCAACGACTGGAAGCGGCTGGTCGGCCTTGTGGACTCGCCCAGCAACGGCATGACCTATGACTGCGGCGTCTCCCGCGAAATCGGCGAAGACCCGGTGGCCGTCGCCCGCTGGCTGGGGGAGCGCGACCGCATCTCCCACTGCCATTACCGCAACGTGATCTTGCGAAAGCCGATCGAGGATTACACCGAAGTCTGGCCCGACAACGGCATGGTGGACATGCTGGCGGTGATGAAGGAACTGGTGCGCCAGAAATATCCCCGCATGGTCCATCCCGAACATGCCCGCGGGCTGAACGTGAACGACGATCTGGTGGAGGTGCGCCGCGATCCGGCGGGCGAACGCGGCACCAAGCTAGCCGCCGACACAGACCCCAACCTCAACAGCTACGCCGCCTGGGCCTATCACGCCGCCTATACCCGCGCGATGCTGCAGGCCGCGCTGCTGACGCGCTAGGTACGCGAAAGGCGGGCCGCTTTTTGGCGGCCCGCCTCCCACATTACTTATAAGACAATCCGCCTGCTCTCTTAGCGGAACAGAGACAGGATGGTCTGCGGCGCCTGGTTGGCGATCGACAGCGCCTGGACACCCAGCTGCTGACGGACCTGCAGGGCCTGCAGCCTGGCACTTTCAGAGGCCATGTTGGCGTCGACCATGTTTCCGATACCCGCAGTCAGGGTGTCGGACAGCTTCTGGGCGAACCCGGCCTGGATCGAGAACTTCGCGGCGCCGGCCGACAGCTTGGCGAGAGCCGAGTTGACGTTGGTCAGCGAGGACTGGATCGTGGCCACCAGGGTGGAGGCCTTGGCCTGGGTCGAGATGGCGTTGGTCAGCTTCACGGTCACGATGGCTCCGGACAGTTTGAGGTTCTGGGCATCGGTGGTGATGCGGCGCGCGCCGTCCGCCGAGGCCAGCGCCGTGATCTTGCTGGTCGAACCGTTGACCAGGTTGAAGCCGTTGAACGTGGCGTTGGTCACGATCGTCGTGATCTGGTCACGCAGAGCGGTGAAGTTGGCGTTCAGGGCCTGACGGCTCGCGGTATCCAGCGAGGAGTCAGCAGCGGCCAGCGCCTTCGTCTTCATCTGGATCAGCAGGTCCGAGATGGACTGGCCGGCCGAGAGGGCGACGTCGACGGCGGAGGTGGCGTTGTTGATCGAGTTGATGACGGCGGTATAGCCGGCCACCTGGCTGCGCTGATTCTGCGCGATCGCGAAGATCGCACCATCATCGCGGGCATTCGCGACTTTCAGGCCGCTGTTGATGGCGGACTGGGTCTTGTCGAGCTCACCCTGGGTTCTGGTCAGGTACTGCAGCGCGATGGCCGCGCCGGTATTCGTGTTGACGCTGAATGACATCTTTGGTTCCTCACTTTTCCAAGGAGCGGGCGGGTGCCCGCAGACCTTTTGGTCCAGCACGAACGCAGGCAAGCCCTGTACCGGCGAATGCCCGGAATTAAATTAGCGGTTTTCTAAATATGGATTTTCCGGTTGCAGGCCAGAACTGGCGGAACGGCGCATCCGCGTTTGGCGCGGATGGCCCGGCAAAATTTGCCCATGGCGCGGCACTATTTGCCGGGTGACCCGGCAAATTTTGCTTCCTTCAGCCTGAAAACAGGGGGATTTTATTCAAATGCCCGTTTCTGCTTTAACCGTCGCAAACTCCGGGCCAACGCATTCACGGGACTTGATCATGGCTGGCTTGACACCCGCGCCCGGCAAGGCATGCGGCGACTGTTCGCTCTGCTGCAAGACCCTGGTGATCCCCGAGCTGAACAAGCCCAAGGACAGCTGGTGTCCGCACTACGCGCGCGGGCTCGGCTGCGACATATATA
>CANKIV010000221.1 GCA_947482125.1 Alphaproteobacteria bacterium | reverse complement strand
TATCGCGCCCGAGCGCCGCACCGCGCTGCTCGCGGTGCTGGACACGCACAGTTCCGCTTCCACCACCTTCGAACTTGATATCGAATTCGCCTCCGCCATGGGCGCAGTCGGCTTTACCATGGCCGGCACGCGCATGGCCGGCGAAGACGGACGCACGGCGCGGCTGGTCGGGCTGATGCGCGACACCACCGAGCGTTCGCGCGAAGTGCGCCGGCTTTCATATCTCGCCACCCGCGACGAACTCACCGGTCACCTCAACCGCAACGCGCTGCGCGAGGAACTGTCCACCGCCATCGACGGCGCTAAGGCGGAATCGCGCCATTGCGCCTTCCTGGTCGCCTCCATCGACCGGCTGGCGATGATCAACGACAGTTTCGGCTTCGACGCCGGCGAGGAAGTGATCATGGGGGTGGGCGAGCGCCTCTCCCGCACCCTGCGCGGCAGCGATATCATCGGCCGCGTGGCCGGCAACAAGTTCGGCGTGGTGCTGAAGAACTGTTCGGAGCGCGAGATCACGGTGGTGGCGTCACGGCTGCGCGCCAGCGTGCGCGCCAATGTCGTGGAAACCCGCAGCGGCATGGTTGCGGCCACCTGCAGCGTGGGGGCGGTGTGGCTGCCACAGGCCGCCTCGACTAGCCAGGAAGCCATGCTGCGCGCCGAACAGGCGCTGGACAAGGCCCGCGCCAACGGCCGCGACGGCTTTGCCTGCTACCAGGTCTCCAACCAGCGCGAGACCGCCCGCCTGCGCCAGATGCAGATCGCCGACGAGGTGGTGCTGGCGCTCAAGGAAAATCGCCTCAAGCTGGCCTACCAGCCCATCGTGCAGGCCCGCTCGCGCAAGGTCTCGCATTACGAATGCCTGCTGCGCCTGGTCAAGCCCGATGGCACTGTCATCACGGCGGGAAATTTCGTGCCCGCCGCCGAACAGATGGGCATCGTCCATCTGGTGGACCGTTTCGCGCTGGAAGCCACCATTGCCCAGCTCAAGGCCCACAAGAAGGTCACCCTTGCGGTCAATGTCTCGGGTACGGCGGCCAGCGATCCGGCCTGGCTGCAGAATTTCGTGGATTATGTCCGCACCGAAAAGGCCGTGGCGGAGCGCCTGATCGTGGAGCTGACCGAAACCGCCGCCCTGCATCATTTCGAGGAGAATGCCCGCTTCGTGTCACAGCTGCGCGAGCTGGGCGTGCGCGTCGCCATCGACGATTTCGGCGCCGGCTATACCTCGTTCCGCAATCTGCAGATGCTGCATGTCGATACCGTCAAGATCGACGGCTCCTATGTCGAGGATCTCAGCCGCTCACCGGAAAATCAGGTATTCGTGCGCACCCTGGTGGGCCTGGCGCGCAGCTTCGACATCAAGACGGTGGCCGAATGGGTCGGCTCGGATGAAGACGCGGCGCTGCTGCAGAATTTCGGCGTCGATTATTTCCAGGGCTTCCATTTCGGCGAGCCGCTTCTCAATCCCGATTGGGACTGACCCAGGTCTTACTTATTCCAGGTATCGACGCGGGCGTTGCCGTTGCCTTCGACGGTGACGGTGAATTTGTGCCTGGGCGCGTCGAAGTCCACCAGATAGCGATTTTTGATCTTCTGGGTCCCGGACAGGGTGTAGGCGCCGCAGCGGTTGCCGCAATACTGGGCCATGCGCTGGCCGGCGATGGTCTGGGCTTCGCGCGTGGTCACCGGCGCGAAACAGCCGCCCAGCGCAATAACGAGGGCAATACCGGCGGCACAACGGATCGTGAAATGCACTATTTGCGCTGGCTCAGCTCGGCGAGCTGGCGGCGCATCGCTTCCATCTCTTCCTTGAGATCGGCGATGTCTTCGGGGGCCTGCGGCGCCGGTTTGGCGGAGGGCTTGCCGGTTTCGGCCTTGCCTGCCGCGCCGAAGGGCGTGAACATCGCCATGGCGTTCTCGAACAGCTGCAGGTTCTGGCGGGTCATGTTCTCGACCATCTGGTTGCCGCCGCCCAGGGCTTCGGCGATGCGGTCGCGCATGGCGCCCTGGTTCTTGGTGAAGCTGTCCATGCTCATGTCCAGATAGCCGGGCACGAAGGTCTGCAGCGAGTCGCCATAAAAGCGGATCAGCTGGCGCAGGAACTTGATCGGCAGCAGCGACTGGCCCTTGGCTTCTTCCTCGAAGATGATCTGGGTCAGCACCGAGCGGGTGATGTCTTCGCCGGTGCGGGCGTCCTGCACTTCGAACTCGGTCCCTTCCTTCACCATGGCGGCAAGGTGGTCGAGCGTCACATAGGACGAGGTCTGGGTATTGTAGAGACGCCGGTTGGCGTACTTCTTGATGACGACCGGGCCTTCGGCTTTGTTTTTATCTTCTGACACTTTGTCCCCGACTGCGTTGCATGCGCCTTCCCCAAAAGGCGCCTCCGCGCGTCTTTAGCGCGGGAAATAAGGCAAGTAAGACATCACCCCGCAACGCGGGAGTCCAGCGCCATTTAGCAGCCGCAACACGGGACAATTCGTCAGTCATTAATTAAGCCATTGAAATGAAAAGGGGTTTTAGCCGCAGTTTACCATTGGGCGCGTTCGCGGCATTTTGCGCGCGGCAATATAAGAAAAAGACAGGCTCCCCCATGGAAGACGTCGTCATCGTTTCGGCCGCCCGCACCCCCGTGGGGTCGTTCAACGGCGCCTTCGCCAGCGTGCCCGCCCACAAGCTGGGTGAGGTCGCCATCCGCGCCGCGCTGGAACGGGCCAAGGTCGGCGGTGACGAAGTTTCCGAAGTCATTCTCGGCCAGGTCCTGACCGCGGCGCAGGGCCAGAACCCCGCCCGCCAGGCCTCCATGGCCGCCGGCATTCCGCTGGGGGCGCCCGCCTGGGGCATCAACATGGTCTGCGGCTCGGGCCTTCGCACCGTGGCGCTGGGCGCCCAGGCGATCGCCGCCGGCGACAGCAAAATCGTCGTGGCGGGCGGCCAGGAATCCATGAGCCTTTCCACACATGCCGCTTATCTGCGCTCGGGGCAGAAAATGGGCGACATGCAGTTCATCGACACCATGATCCGCGATGGGCTCTGGGACGCCTTCAACGGCTATCACATGGGTGTCACCGCCGAGAATGTCGCCAAGGAATGGCAGATCACCCGCGAGGAACAGGACCGTTTTGCCGTCGCCTCGCAGAACAAGGCGGAAGCCGCCCGCAAGGCCGGCAAGTTCAAGGACGAGATCGTCGCCGTCACCGTAAAGGGCCGCAAGGGCGACACCATTGTCGACACCGACGAATATATCCGTGACGGTGCCACGCTTGAGGCCATGGCGGGCCTCAGGCCCGCCTTCAACAAGGAAGGCACCGTCACTGCCGGCAATGCCTCCGGCCTCAATGACGGCGCCGCAGCCCTGGTGCTGATGAGCGCCAAGGAAGCGGCCGCGCGCGGACTGATCCCGCTGGCGCGGGTCGCCAGCTGGGCCCAGGCGGGCGTCGATCCCAAGGTGATGGGCTCCGGCCCGATCCCGGCCAGCCGTCTGGCGCTTGAGAAGGCCGGCTGGAAGGCCGCCGACCTGGATCTGGTGGAAGCCAATGAGGCCTTCGCCGCCCAAGCCTGCGCCGTGAACAAGGACATGGGCTGGGATCCGGCCAAGGTGAACGTCAATGGCGGCGCCATCGCCATCGGCCATCCCATTGGTGCGTCGGGCGCGCGTATCCTGACCACCCTGCTGTTCGAGATGGGCAAGCGCAACGCCAAGAAGGGCCTTGCCACGCTTTGCATCGGCGGCGGCATGGGCATCGCGCTGACGGTTGAACGATAACCCCCATCCGTCGCAGCTCGGGTCTGCTCCGCAGACACCTCGCTGCGACACATCCCCCTTAGGTGCGCTGCGCGCAAAGGGGGAAGGAAGCTGTCGGATGCTGAGGGTCGCCCGGCGGCTTCGCTGCCGGGCTCGCGGCCTCACTGCACCGCAGCATCGTTCTTAGGTTGAAACGCCCGGAAAAGCGGGCCTAACTGCTTTCAGCAAGGTTGAAAGCAAAAGGAAAGCATATGGCTCGGGTGGCGGTGGTGACGGGTGGAACGCGCGGGATCGGCGAAGCGATCTCGGTGGCGCTGAAGGAGGCCGGTTATACGGTGGCGGCGAACTATGCCGGCAACGACGAGCGCGCCCGGGCGTTTGAGGGCCGCACCGGCATCAAGGCCTACAAGTGGGACGTGTCGTCCTTTGACGAATGCACCGCCGGCATCAAGAAAGTGGAAGCCGAACTTGGCCCGGTGGATGTGATCGTCAACAATGCCGGCATCACCCGCGATGCGACGATGAAAAAGATGAACCGCCAGGCCTGGGACGAGGTTCTCGATACCAATCTCGGCGGCTGCTACAACATGTGCAAGGCGGCGTGGGACGGCATGCTGGAACGCAAGTTCGGCCGCATCGTCAATATCGGCTCCATCAACGGCCAGGCCGGCCAG
>CANKIV010000220.1 GCA_947482125.1 Alphaproteobacteria bacterium | reverse complement strand
CCACTGAGCTACCGAGGAACAGCACACTCTTGGGAGGCGCTATCTAGCGTCTCCCTTTTACCATGACTACATCAAACTGCGAAAAGATGAAGAATATTTCCATGAGGCCAAGGGGATGACCAAAAAGCACACGGTCCGGCTAGGGAAATACCGGGTGCCGCTACCGGGGTCGCGCATCCTGCGCATCCTGATAGGCGTGGTCCTGATCCTGGGCGGCTGTTTGGGCTTCCTGCCTTTGCTGGGCTTCTGGATGGTGCCTTTGGGCCTCCTGGTCCTGTCCATCGATATTGCCATCGCCAGGCACTGGCGGCGCCGTTTCGAGATTTGGTGGGGCAAGCGCAAGGCGGCGAAGGCTGGCGGGCGCCGCAAAGAAAAATGAGGCCGGGAGGATATCCCGGCCCCAAGGCGTTGGGTAATGGTGGGGTGTCTTGAAGGAAGACGGCGGGAGCATGCCCCCGCGAGGGTTAACAAGCCCTTAACCATGAGGGGCCCAAGGGCGAAAAAGTTCCTGTTTCCCCGCCCGGGGCCGAATCGCCTGCCTACTTGGGCATCGGCACCGAGGTGCCCTTGTCGCCGCTGCGTTCGGCGATCCAGACCTCGCCCCCGAACGGCTGCACGGCGGTGGGGGTCTTCAGGCCTTCCTTGATCACGGTGACGGTGGCGGTGTCGCCCTTGATGGTCAGGTAGTGGACGCGGCTGCCGCCATTCTCGGCGACGAACAACTTGCCGTTCGCATGGCGCATGCCGTCGGGATTCTTGACCAGCCTGTCCATGAAGATTTCCGTCAGGGTGCCTTTGCCATCGGCGCCGATGTTCACGCGGTAGAGGTTGCCCGCGAAAACTGTGTTCACGTAAAGCTGCCCGTCCAGGAAATCGATGCCGTCCACGCCGAACAGCACGCGGACATTGTCGATCACCAGTGACGCCTCGTTACCGCTGGGCTTCACATGCCAGATGCGGCCGCGGAAGGTATCGGTGATGTAGAGCGACTTGTCCGGCGCCACGACGATGTCGTTGCACAGGTTGGTATCGCTGGGCAGGTCCCAGCGCGACTTGGCCGCGCCGGTCTTGAGGTCGAAGCCGCGCAGGGTGGATTTGCGGCCATCCGCCGGGGTGCCGTTGTTGATCTGGCAGGCCCAGAGCGTGTTACTGCCGGCGTCGGCGAGAACGCCGAGGAAGGTGCCGTTGGGGACTTCCGAGCCGACATCGATCCAGAGTTCGGCGGCTGCCGCGCCCTTCTTGGCGCGATAGATCTTGGGCGAGCTGGCGCTGCCGAAAATCACGGTGCCGTCCGGGCCGACCGTCAGGCTCTCCGGCTGGGAGCCGGTGGGCGTGGAAACCTCAGCCGCGGCGGCCGAGAGGGCGAACAGGGCCGACAGGCAAACAGCGGCAGTTGCAATGCGGATCATGAAATCTCCCCTTTTTTCGTTATTGGGGGAGTTTATAGCGCAGATGCGGAGGTTATGTGGAGGCCACGCCCGGAATCGAACCGGGGTGCAAGGATTTGCAATCCTCTGCGTAACCACTCCGCCACGTGGCCTCACTGGAGAAAGATGCCGGGAAACCGGCAGGCGGCTGGCGGCTATAGCAGACCGGCGGGCGACGGGACAACTCGCAAAACACAGGCCCGCCGCCCCCGCGCGCGCGTAGCGCGCAGGCGGGGGAGGTGGCCGTAGCAGCGCTTGCGATGCGAAGGCCGGAGGGGGATGAAAAACGTCGCGTTGTGGGGAGGGGGCGAGGGGCCTATAAGCTGCGAAGACTCTTCGAAAAGGGCTTTGCCGATGTCCGAATCCGCGCGCTTCAACATGATCGAAGCCCAGATCCGCACCTCCAACGTCACCGACCCGCGCATCCATGCCGCCATGGGCGCGGTGGCGCGCGAGAAATTCGTGCCCAGCGCCGCCCGGGCCCTGGCCTATGCCGACGTGCCGGTGGCCATCGCCCAGGGGCGCTATCTGCTGGACCCGCGCAGTTTCGCCAAGCTGCTGCAGCTGGCCCAGATAACCGCGCAGGACCGGGTGCTCGATGTGGCCTGCGGCACCGGCTATTCCTCCGCCGTTTTGGCCCGTCTGGCCGCCGAGGTGGTGGCGCTGGAGCAGGATGCCGATTTGGTGCGCATTGCCAGTGAGTTGCTGGCCAATGTTGTCGGCAAGGTTGAACTGGTCCAGGGCGGGCTGGTCGAGGGCGTAAAGGCCAATGCGCCGTTCGATGTGATCCTTGTCAACGGCGCCATCGAGCAGGCCCCGGAAACCCTGCTGGCCCAGCTTGCCGAAGGCGGGCGGCTGGTGACGGTGATGCGCGAGGCCGGGCAGGCCCGTGCCTGGCTGTTTTTGAAGCAGAACGGCCAGGTCGGCCGGCGTCCGGATTTCGACGCCGATGTGCCGCTGCTGGCGGGCTTCAAAAAAGCCATGGGCTTCGTGTTCTAGGGACGGTTTCCGGCAGGTGCGGGGCGCGGCAAAGGTGCATTAACGCAATCTTTGCCATCACGGCGTCACTGTCCTAGGGTTTGGTCTCGCCGCCACCCTTGGCGGAGCCGCGGAGCTGCCTATGTCAAATCCCCAGCATGAACCCACCATGGAGGAAATTCTCGCCTCCATCCGCAAGATCATCTCCGAGGACGCTCCGGAAGGCGCGTCCGCCGAGGGTGCTGCTCCGGCGGCCCCGGCCCCCCAGCCCGTCCATGACGATGTGCTGGAACTGACCCATGAAATCGAGGCCGCGCCGCCGCCCGCGCCGGCCTATGAACCCGCGCCGCAGCCCGCACCGGCGGAAGACATTGTGTTCGAGACGGTGACGTCCAGCGCTTCGAACTCCGACATTTTCTCCGACCATACCCGCAAGGCGATGGAAGACGCGTTTGATTCCATCCCCGAAGACCCCGCGCCTGCGCCCGCCGCCTACCGCGCCGCTGCGCCGATCGCGCCGATCGATGGTTCGAGCGTGGAAACCGTGTTCGAGCGCGCCGTGCGCGAAAGCTTCGAGCCGGTGCTGCAGAAGTATCTGTCCGACAATTCCGCCGCCGTGATCGACGGCATGAAGCCCTTGATCCGCGAATGGATGGACGAGCATTTCCCGCCGCTGCTGGAAGGCGCGGTACGGGCCGAGGTCGAGCGCGTGGTAAAGTCGCGCGGCGCCAAACGCTGATTCCCGTTTCCTGAACAGAGCGGGCTTGACCCGCGCCGGAAAAAGCCGGAAAGCCCTCTCGGACTTTCCGGCTTTTCTTATGCTCGACAAGACTTTCAACCCCCAGGACGTTGAGAAGCGCATCGCCGCGCAGTGGGAGGCGTCCGGCGCCTTCAGGGCCGGCAACCGCCCCGATGCGGAGCCGTTCTCCATCGTCATCCCCCCGCCCAATGTCACCGGGCGGCTGCATATCGGCCATGCCCTCAACAACACGCTGCAGGACATCCTGGCGCGCTTCGAGCGCATGCGCGGCAAGGATGTGCTGTGGCAACCGGGCACCGACCATGCCGGCATCGCCACCCAGATGATCGTCGAACGCCAGCTGGCCGAGCGGCAGATGAGCCGGGTCCAGATGGGGCGCGAGAAATTCCTGGAAGAAGTCTGGAAGTGGAAAGCCGAATCCGGCGGCGCCATCGTCGAGCAACTCCACCGCCTGGGCGCGTCCGCCGACTGGAGCCGCGAACGTTTCACCATGGACGAGGGTCTGTCCAAGGCCGTCACCAGAGTGTTCGTCGAACTGCACAAGCAGGGCCTGATCTACAAGGACAAGCGGCTGGTCAACTGGGACCCCAAGCTGCAGACGGCGGTGTCGGACCTGGAAGTCGAGAGTATCGAGATCAAGGGCCACCTCTGGCACATCAAATATCCGATTGAAGACAGCGACCAGTTCATCATCGTCGCCACCACCCGCCCCGAAACCATGCTGGGGGACACGGCGGTGGCGGTGCATCCCGAGGACGCGCGTTACAAATCGCTGGTCGGCAAGATGGCAGTGCTGCCGCTGACCGGGCGGCTGATCCCGATTATCGCGGACGAATATTCAGACCCGGAAAAAGGCACCGGCGCCGTCAAAATCACCCCCGGCCACGACTTCAACGACTTTGAAGTCGGCAAGCGCCACAAGCTGCCGCTGATCAATCTGATCAACAAGGACGGCACGCTGAATGATGACGTGCCGGCGCCCTATCGCGGCCTCAGCCGCGAAGCGGCGCGCAAGAAGATCGTCACCGACCTCGAAGCGATGGAGCTGGTCGACAAGATCGAGCCCATCACCCATGCCGTGCCGCATGACGAGAAGACCAAGACAGTGGTGCTGGAGCCGTTCCTCACCGAGCAATGGTATCTGAATGTTGAGCCGCTGGCGGCCAAGGCGATTGCCGCGGTGGAGAAGGGCGAGACCAAGTTCGTTCCGGAAAACTGGGGCAATGTCTATTTCAGCTGGCTGAAGAATATTCGTCCGTGG
>CANKIV010000219.1 GCA_947482125.1 Alphaproteobacteria bacterium | reverse complement strand
TCTATGTCCTTTTGCGTCACACCGCCGGCATCATGGGTCGCCAGCGTCACCTCCACCTTGTTGTAGACGTTGAACCATTCAGGGTGATGATCCATTTTCGCCGCCAGCAGGGCGCAGCGCGTCATGAAGGCGAAGGCGGCATCGAAATCCACGAACTGGAATTTGCGGGTGATGGCTTCGCGATCCTTCGCCAGATTCCAGTCCGGCAGGCGCTTCAGCGAGGCCTTCAGTTCCTCAATCGTCAGTTTCGTCATAATGGCCTCCCAAGGGATAGTCCTCTTCCACCCGATAGACGCTGCCATCGCTGGTCAGCTGGCTGGAATAAAGCCGAAACGCCCCGACTTCAAACTCGGCGCTGGTATACAGCGCGTTATATTGCAGCCATTCCACCACCTTGTCCGGGTCGGGATGTTTGAGCCGCGCCAGCGTGACATGGGGGGTGAATTTGTGCGCGTCCTGCGGCTGGCCGACGCGGCGGATGGCGGCGTCCACCTTGCGCTGCAGGTGATCCAGCGCCGGATTGGGCCGCGCCGCCGCCCACAGCGAATGCGGCTGGCTGTTGCCGAACTGGCCCACGCCATGCAGCTGCAGGGTGAAATCCGGCGCCATGATCCCCGCCAGGGCATCATCGATCGCTTCGACGTCATGCCCCTCCACCTCGCCGATGAAGCGCAAGGTCAGGTGCAACTGCTCGCGGCTCTGCCAGCGCGCGCCCGGCACCCCGCTCTGGATCAGCATCAGGGATTGCGCCACGCTGCGTGGAATCGCCAGGGCAACAAACAGCCTCATCGCGAGAGGCGGCCCAGCGGCAACCGGCGGCGCAGCGCCAGCACGCTGACGCCGTAAGCCAGCCCGGCGCAGACCAGCGCGCCCAACAGCGCCGCTTCGTCGGCGTAAGCGCCGGGCACGAAGGTTTCGCCCAGCCGCGCGCCCAGCCATGCTCCCGCGCCTGCCGCCAGCGCCGCCAGCAAGGCGGGCGGCAGGGCGCGCAGGAAAATATTTTCAATTGCCAGCAAGGCGCGGCTGCGTCCCAGCCAGGTCAGAATGCCGACATTGATCCAGGCGCCCAGCGCGGTGCCCAGCGCCAGCCCCGCCACACCCATATCAAATTCCCAGACCAGCAGCAGCTTGAGCGCGATGTTGGTGGCGAGCGCGATCAAGGTGGCGCGCATCGGGGTGACGGTGTCCTGGCGGGCGTAAAAGGTGGAAGCGACAATCCGCACCAGCGCCATGGCGGGAAGCCCGATGCCATAGGCGGCCAGCGCCAGCGCCGCCAGTTCGGCGGCCTGCGCATTAAAGGCGCCGTGCTGAAACACCGCACGCATGATGGTGCCGGGGATAAGAATGAAGGCGGCCATGAAGGGCAAGGTCAGCAGCAGGCTCATAGCCGCCGAGCGGTTCTGCGCGGCATCGGAGCCAGCGCGGTCGTTTTTTGCCAGCCGCGCCGACATGGCCGGCAGCAGGACCGTACCCAGCGCGATCCCCAGCACGCCCAGCGGCAGTTGGTTGATGCGGTCGGCATAATAAAGCGCGGTCCGGCTGCCGGTCGCCAGATAGCTCGCAAGTACGGTGTCGATCAGCGGCGCAATCACCACACTGGCGGCGCCGATGGTCACCGCGCCAAAGGCGGTGAAAAATTCCTTGATCTCGGGCGTCCAGCGCGGCCAGGTGATGCGCAGCCACAGGCCTTCCTTGCCGCCCGCCCACAGAATGAAGACCAGTTGGGCCACGCCGCCCGCCAGCACGCCCCAGGCCGCGGCATAGGCGGCGTTGGGAAAATATTGCCAGGCGATCAGCGTGGCGATCATGGAAAGATTGAGCAGGTTCGACCAGGCGGCGCCTGCCCAGAACCGGTCGATGGCATTGAGCATGGCCGACAGCTGCACCGCCACCAGAGTCAGGATCAGATAGGGAAAGGTGACGCGCGCCAGCGCCACGGTCATGGTGAATTGCTCACCGGCAAAGCCGGGCGCAATCACGCGGATGATCAGCGGCATGAAAATCGTCGCCAGCAGCAGGAGCACGATCTGCGCCGCCATCTGCCAGGCGAAAACGCCATCGGCGAATTTCGCGGCCCTTTGCGTTTCGCCCCTGGCATGGAGCGCGGCATAGCGCGGCAGGAAGGCCGGATTGAGCGTGCCCTCGCCGAATATGGCGCGGAAATAATTGGGAAACAGGAACGCCACGAAGAAGGCGTCCGACAGCACGCCGCTGCCCAAAGTCCAGGCCAGGAGGGCGTCGCGCAGAAAACCCGTGACGCGCGACGCCAAGGTGAAGCCGCTGACCGAAAGCAGCTTCCTGAACATCAGCGGACTTTCCCTGATTCTTGGGCCAGCTTCTTCACCAGCGGCAGGATGCGCGCGACGATGACTTTCACGCCGGCCGGATTGGGATGCATGCCGTCCGCCTGATTGAGTTTGGGATTGAGCGCCACGCCGTCCAGGATGAAGGGATAGAATAACACACCCTGCTCCTTGGCCAGACGCGGATAAATGCCGTCGAACACCCTGACATAATCGGGGCCCAGATTGCGCTGCGCCTTCATGCCTGTCAGCAGCACCTTCACCTTTGCGGTTTTCAGACGGCTGAGAATGGCGCGCAGATTCTTTTCGGTCTGTTCCGGCGGCAGGCCGCGCAGCATGTCGTTGGAGCCCAGCTCGACAATCGCCACGTCGGGGCGATCGGCCAGGGACCAGTCCAGCCGCGCCAGCCCGCCGGCGCTGGTGTCGCCGGAAACCCCGGCATTGGTTACCACCGCATCGATCCCCGCCCGCTTGAGGGCGGCCTGCAGCTGGACGCTGAATTCGGTGCCCGGCGGCAGGCCATAGCCCTGGGTCAGGCTGGTGCCCAAGGCGAGAATTTTCACCGGCGCGGCAAGGGCCCGCCCTGCTCCCGCCATGATCAACAGCAGAACTATGCTAAGCAGCGTCCGGTAAGTGCGCGTTTTCATCTTTTGTCCGAGTCGGCATGAACAATCCCCCGCCCGCCCTTCAGCTTCAAGACGTGACCCTGACGCTCAAAAGCCTGGCCGGGCCGGTGGACATACTGGCCGGCGTCTCGCTGGAGGTTCCGGCGGGGCAGACCCTGGCCCTGACCGGCCCTTCCGGCTCGGGCAAATCCTCGCTGCTGATGGTGGCGGCGGGGCTGGAAAAGCCCAGTTCCGGCAAGGTCACCATCACCGGCACCGACATCACTCGCATGGGCGAGGATGCGGCGGCGCGCTTCCGCCTCGGGCGTATCGGCATCGTGTTCCAGTCCTTTCATCTCATTCCCACCATGACGGCGCTGGAGAATGTCGCGGTGCCGCTGGAGCTGATGGGCCGCGCCGACGCCTTCGACCGCGCCGAAGCCGAATTGCGCGCCGTCGGCCTGATCCAGCGCACCGACCATTACCCCGGCCAGCTCTCCGGCGGCGAGCAGCAGCGGGTGGCGCTGGCACGCGCCCTGGCGCCGGGACCGCAGATCCTGTTCGCCGACGAGCCGACCGGCAATCTCGACAGCGCGACGGGTTCAGGGATAGCCGACCTGATCTTCGCCCTGAATGCCGAACGCGGCGCCACCCTGTTCCTGGTGACGCATGAGGAAAGCCTGGCGCGCCGCTGCCAGCGGGTGCTGCGCATGGCCGACGGCAAGATTGCCTCAGATGAATAACCTGCGTCTGGCCCTGCGCTTTGCGCGGCGCGAGTTGCGCGGCGGCTTCGCCGGTTTCCGCATTTTCTTTTTCTGCCTGGTACTGGGCAGCGCCTCCATCGCAGGCGTGGGCTCGCTCAGCGACGCTTTCCTCACCGGCCTGCAGGATCAGGGACAGATATTGCTGGGCGGCGATGTCTCCATCCGCCAGGTGCATCGCCCGATCGGCGATACCGAGCGCGCCTTTCTTGATTCCCAGGGGCGCGTGTCCCAGACCATGTCGATGCGGGCCATGGCCTATGCCAGGGACAATGTTTCGCGTCAGCTGGTCGAACTCAAGGCGGTGGATGACCGCTGGCCGCTGTTCGGCGCGCCCGCTTTCATCCCGGCACAGCCTCTGCGCGACGTGCTGGCCTGCGAGGATGACGGCATCTGCGGCGCGGCGCTGGAACTGAGCCTGATGGAGCGGCTGCATGTGCAGCGCGGCGACCTGATCCGGCTGGGCAACGCCACCTTCCGGGTGATGGCGGTGCTGGACAAGGAGCCCGACCGCGTCTCCACGGGCTTTGAATGGGGGCCGCGCCTGCTGATATCCGCCAAGGGGTTGCCGGCGACCGGGCTCGTCTCGCTGGAAAGCCTTATCAACTACAATTACCGCGTGGCGCTGAACGGCGCGCTGAACAGCCAGGTGCAGGCCCGCGCCGCCATCGCCGATTTCAAGAGCGCGGCGGAAAAACGCTTTCCGGAAGCCGGATGGAATATCCGCGACCGCACCGATGCCGCGCCGGGTATCCGCCGCTATGTCGAGCAGCTCACAATGTTCCTG
>CANKIV010000218.1 GCA_947482125.1 Alphaproteobacteria bacterium | reverse complement strand
TCTGAAGGTGCGCAGTGAAAAGGGCGTGATCTACCGGATGCGCCGGGTTACGGCCCGGCCTTAATAGCCGCCATAGCTGTAGTAGGAGCCGTAAAAGCCGGGGCCGCCAGCGCCGACATTCACGTCATAGCCGGCGCCATAGGCGTCCGCGTAACCAGCGCCGCCGGCATAGCCGCCATAACCACTGCGGTAAACCACCGGCCGGTCATAGCCGCTGAGACCATAGTCGTAGCTATGGTCGTAATTGGCCCAGGCGGGGTTCGCGGCCGGGCCGGGTCCATAGACGACGCAGCCGCCCAGCGGCAGCAGGGCAGCGAGCAAGATCGCGGTGGCGAATTTCTTCATGGCCTGGTCCCGGAGGTTGACCGCTCCAAAATGGCACAGCCGTATCCGTGCCGCGAGCCAAGGCCGCGATTAGGGTAAATGGCGGCAGGCAGGACTTCCGCCCGCCCTGGCGTTAACGCTAGCGTGGGCCTGCAAGCAGTCAGGTACCCGCATGAGCGATGCCCAAAGCAGCGACAGACGCGATTTTCTTCTGGCCGCAGGGCTGGGCGCCCTGGCCTTTGCGCCGGGGGATGTGAAGGCGCAAACGCTGCCGGCGGCGCCTGAGGTCAAGCCCGAACATCACATCCGCTTCGCGGTTTGCGGCATCAGCCACGATCATATCCATGGGATGATCGAGGCGATCACGCGTGGCGGCGGAGAACTGGTGGCCGGCTGGGGCCTGGAGCCGGACAAGCTGGCGGTGTTCCGGCGCCGCTATCCCGGTGTGAAGATCGTCGCCAACCAGGACGAGATCATCGATCGCACCGACATCCAGCTGGTTCTATCTTCCCACATCGCCAACGAGCGCGCCGGTATCGGCGTGCGGGCCATGAAGGCAGGCAAGGATTTCCTGGCCGACAAGCCCGGCATCACCACGCTCGAAGACCTGGCGCTGGTGCGCAAAACCATCGCCGAGACCGGGCGCATCTACGGCATCCTGTATTCGGAGCGTCTGGAAGTGCGCGCCGCCGTTCATGCCGGCGAACTGATCCGGCAGGGCGCCATCTGCAAGGTGATCCAGACCATCAACATCGCGCCGCATCAGGTTGTGCAGAATGGCGGCCTGAATGGCGGCGGCACGGGTCGGCCCGACTGGTTCTGGAACGAAGCGCAGTTCGGCGGCATCCTGTGCGACATCGGTTCGCATCAGGTGGACCAGTTCCTTTTTTACACCGGTTCGACCCGCGCCGAGGTGGTGACGTCGCAGGTCGCCAATATCCGCCATCCGAACCATCCGCATTTCCAGGATTTCGGCGACATGATGCTGCGCGGTGACAAGGGATTCGGCTATGTCCGACTGGACTGGTTCACGCCCGCGGGCCTGGGTACCTGGGGCGATGGCCGCCTGTTTGTGCTGGGCACCGACGGCTATATCGAGCTGCGCAAATATGTCGATGTCGCAGTCGCCGCGCGCGGCAACAATCTGTTCGTGGTGGACGGCAAAAGCGCCCGCTACATCGATTGCACCAATGGGCCGCTGCCGTTCGGCCCGCAATTTGTCGCCGATATTGTGCGGCGCACACATACGGCGCAGGATCAGGCCCAGTGCCTTCTGGCGGCGGAATTGTCGATCCGGGCGCAGCGGAATGCGGCCCGCGTCACGATAATCGGATGAAAAACCACTTATGGTGGGATTCTGGGGTTTTCATGTCCCGTTTTTAATAGCAACCTGTGGCCACCAGGAAGACGCGAAGCCGTCAGCCAAAACCAAAAACACGAGGACGATTCATGAAGACAAGAACCATATTGCTGGCCGGCATGGCGGCCGCCTTGCTGACCGGACTGTCGGCAAGCGCGCAGCAGCCGGCGCAGCCGCCCAATGCGACGATTCCGGAAATGCCCAAGCAGACCACCCGCACCGGCAAGCATGTCAACCGCATCATCGACATGTGGCTGAAGGGCCAGCCGGTCTATTACGCGCAGATCAGCGGCGGCGGCTACGAGAAGGGCAAGGAGATGGCGGCCACCAAGGCCGACTACATCACCTATGAAATGGAACATGGCCCGCTCGACTTCAAGGAACTGCAGGAATTCATGCGCGGCCTGGTCGATGCCGGCCCGACCCGCACCGGTCACAAGACCCCGGCGGTGATCGTCACCCTGCCGATCTCCGGCACCACTGATGCGGTGCGCGCCAATGCCTGGATGATCCAGCAGACCCTGGCCGCCGGTGTGCACGGCATACTGCTGTGCAACGCCGAAAGCCCGGAAGCTGCCCGTCTGATGATCGAAGCTTCGCGCTATCCCTTCGCGCCGCGTGTTGACGGCCTGGCCCAGGGCACCCGCGGCAACGGTTCGCAGGGTTATGCCTCGCGCATCTGGGGTGTGACGCCCGGCGAATATATGCGCATCGCCGACCCGTGGCCGATGAATCCGGATGGCGAGCTGCTGTTCGGTCTCAAGATCGAAAATCCGCGCGCCGACGCCAATGTCGAGACCTCGGTCCGCGTTCCGGGCATTTCCTTCGCGGAATGGGGTCCGGGCGATCATGGCTTCTTCATCATGGGCCGTCCCGGCACCTACAAGGGCGGTGTCGGCACGGAAGCGATGCGGGCCGTCCGCCAGCGTGTCCTGAACGCCACCAAGGCTGCCAAGGTCATGTTCCTCAACGCCTGCAGCGATGATCCCAAGAGCGAAAACTATGTCATCAACCAGATCAAGGATGGCGCCATGATCTGCACCGGCGGTGACTCGCCCGCGGCAGATGTCGGTCGCAAGTTCAGCAACCGCACTGACCAGTTCTGATCTGAAAGAATGAAAAGAGCCCCCGCGCCAGAAGCGCGGGGGCTTTTTGTTTCTGCGTCTTACTCCGGCAGCGCGAAGACATAGACCATGTTGCCGCCCGCCGGCTGGTCTATGCCGGTCGTCAGGGGAAGCGGGTGGGGATTGTAGCCGCCGCCCGCCGCCACCGCGATATACTGGCGCCCCGCCACGCGGAAGGTGGTGGCGGCGCCGAACACCTGCGAGCCCAGCCGCGTCTGCCACAGCACCTTGCCATTGGTCTGGTCGAAGGCGCGCAGGTAGCGGTCCATGCCGCCGTTGAACAGCAGCCCGCCCGCGGTGGCCAGCACCGGCGAATAGTTCGACGCCATGGTTTCCCAGCTCCACAGCGTCTTGCCGGTCTCCACCGAGATTGCGTCCAGTCGTCCCACCTTGTCATGACCGTCGGCGAACACGACCGGCCCGACCTTGTTGTACTGGTCGCGCGGCTTGGAGGGTATGTTGTCGGCGCGGACGCGGTAGTTGGCGCAGAGATTTTGCATCTGCACGAACAGCGCATTGGTCTGCGGACTATAGGCCGAGAAAGGCCAGTCGCGCCCGCCCGCATGGGTGGGGCACTGGTGATAGGTCTTCTTGAGATCGGTCATCAGCAGTTCGGGATTGACCGTGACCTTGCCCCTGGCATCGATGCTCTTGACGACATTCTGCACGCCGGTGGTCTTGGCCCAGAGAAAATCGCCCTTGGCGCGGTCGAAGCTCCAGACGATGGAGTTCTTGCAAGGCGCGCCGATCAGGATCTTGCGGCTGGGTGCGGCGGCGCGGCGGCCGACCGCCATCATGCCCTCCGCCTTGGGGTCGGGATTGACCGGCGTGGTGACGGACATCATCTCGAAGGTGCATTCCTGGTCCCAATTGTCCTGGGGCAGGACCTGGTGTTTCCAGATGATCTTTCCCGTCCGGGGCTCGATCGCATAACGGGTGTTGCTGCCCGCGAGGCTGGAATTGCCCTTGACGCCGCGCTGCACATCCGCCGCCGGGCCCACGCCGCTGGAACCATAAAAGGCCATGTTCAGGTCCGGGTCATAGGTGATGGGGCCCCACACGCCGGTCATCCAGCGCTTGTCGAACGGCATGCCGCCCCAGGTCTCATCGCCCGGTTCGCCCTTTTTGGGGATCAGCATGTTGCGCCACAACTCCTTGCCGGTGCGCGCGTCATGGCCGGTGACGTAACAGCCGAACGGCGCTTCCTGGCAGGTGGAGCCGGCAATCACCACGCCATCGACCACGATCGGCCCGGTGGTGTTGGTGACAAAACCGTCTTCGCCGCGGCTGGTTTCCCACACGACCTTCCCGGTTTTGGCGTCCAGTGCGACGACGGCATTGTCCCAGGTCAGGGTGTAGACCTTGTCTTCGTAAAGAAAGACGCTGCGCTTGCGCTGACCCCAATGGCTGCGGGCCGGATCGCGCGTGGGCAGCACGCGGCGATACTGCCAGAGCAGTTCGCCGCTCGCCGCATCCAGCGCCTGGATCACATCGCCGGTATTTCCCAGGAACATGACGCCCTTGTAGACGATTGGCGTGGCTTCATTGACGCCGCTTTCCATCACCCGCGACCAGACCAGTTGCAGGCCCTTCACATTCGTCTTGTTGACCTGGTCCAGGGCGCTGTAACCCCAGCCCTGGTAATTGCCGCGCATCATGATCCAG
>CANKIV010000217.1 GCA_947482125.1 Alphaproteobacteria bacterium | reverse complement strand
TTGCGATAGCCTTCAAACGTGTATCCGGTCAGTGGCTCGGGCGTGGCGGGCGGGCGGGTCGCCATTTCCAGCTGGTCCAGCGGCGGGGCGGTGCCCATCACCACAGTGTCCTCGTTGATCCAGTCGCCGCGCCTGATGTCGCCCCTGGCGGTGCCGATCACTTCGTTGTAGCGGATGATGTCGCGGCCATCGGCGATGTCGGACAGCGCCACCTTGTGGCCCTGCGGCACGAAATGGTTGAGCGTCAGGCCATCGGCAAACACGGTACCGCCGGGCAGGCCCAGCGCATTGACGATGATGGCGACATTGTCGCGAGGGCTCACCTGGATGCGGCGCGGCGGCTCGTGCGGGGCTTTGTTCTGGATATTCATTGCGCGTTTATAGCATGCCGGCGCGCGCCGGGCAGTTCAAAGAGCGCATCGAACGATACCGAAAGTGCAGGGTTACCGCACCAGGCAGGGCTTCTTGGGATCGAATTTCCAGCCCGGGATCAGGAACTGCATGCCGATGGCATCGTCGCGCGCGCCGTCGCCCAGCGACTTGTAGACATTGTGCGCCTTTTCCACTTCCGCCATGTCGATCTCCACGCCCAGCCCGCCCTGCAGGGGCACCGGTACCAGGCCCTGAACGATGGGGAAGGGTTCCCTGGTCAGGCGCTGGCCGTCCTGCCAGATCCAATGGGTGTCGATGGCGGTGATGTTGCCCGGCGCCGCGGCGGCGACATGGGTGAACATCGCCAGCGAAATGTCGAAATGGTTGTTGGAATGCGAACCCCAGCGCAGGCCCCGATCGGCGCAGGTCTGCGCCACCCGCACGCTGCCGCGCATGGTCCAGAAATGCGGATCGGCCAGCGGAATGTCCACCGATCCCAGGTCGATGGCATGCACCATCTGCCGCCAGTCAGTGGCGATCATGTTGGTGGCGGTGGGCAGTCCGGTGGCGCGGCGGAACTCCGCCATGATCTCGCGGCCTGAAAAACCGTCTTCGGCGCCGCACGGGTCCTCGGCATAGGCGAGGACATGCTCCTTGCCCTTGCACAGCGCCACCGCTTCCTTCAGCGACCAGGCGCCGTTGGGGTCCAGGGTGATGCGCGCCTTGGGAAAGCGCTGGGCCAGCGCGGCGGCGGCTTCCATTTCCTGCTCGCCATTCAGCACTCCGCCCTTGAGCTTGAAATCGTTGAAGCCGTAACGCTCGTAGGCGGCTTCCGCCAGCCGCACCACGCTCTTTGGGGTCAGGGCCTCTTCATCGCGCAGCCGGATCCAGTCGTCGCCCTTCTGGCCGCTGCGATAGGGCAGGGTGGTCTTCTTGCGGTCGCCGATGAAGAAAAGATAGCCCAGCATCTCGACGGCACCGCGCTGCTGGCCTTCGCCCAGCAAGGCGCAGACCGGCACGCCCAGATGCTGGCCCAGAAGATCGAGCAGGGCGCATTCCAGCGCCGTCTGGCAATGCACCGTGATGCGCAGGTCGAAGGTCTGAAGTCCGCGCCCGCCGGCATCGCGGTCGCCGAAACGCCGGCCCACTTCGCAGAGCACGCTGTTCCAGTCGCCCAAGGTCTTTCCCACCACCAGGTCGCGGGAGTCTTCCAGCGTCTGGCGAATCTTCTCGCCGCCAGGCACCTCGCCCACGCCGGTGTTGCCGGCGCTGTCGGTCAGGATCACGAGATTGCGGGTGAAGAAGGGCGCATGCGCCCCCGACAGGTTCAGCAGCATGCTGTCCTGTCCGGCGACGGGTATGACTTTCATGTCGGTGACGCGCGGGGCGCCGCTGATCTTCTCAGGCATAGGCGATTATCTCGGATGTTAGATGGGCCGCAGCACCACGCGCTTGATTTCGCCGGCGATGAACAGATAGCTCACCATGGCGACGATGGAGTGGGCGAAGACGAACAATAGCGCCATGTCCCAGTTGTTGCCGGTGGCATTCAGGATGTAGGCGATGGCGATGGGGGTGAAGATGCCTGCCGCATTGCCGAACAGGTTGAAAATGCTGCCCGACAGACCGGTGGCCTCGCGTGGCGCCGCATCGCTCATCACCGCCCAGCCCAGCGACGCCACACCCTTGCCGAAGAAGGCTATGGCCATGAAGGTCAGGACCAGCGTCTGGGAGTCGGTGAAGTTGCAGAGCAGGATGGCGCAGGAGATCACCAGCCCCACCACGATCGGTATCTTGCGCGAAACCGACAGCGGCATGCCCTTGCGCAGCAGCATGTCGGACAGGATGCCGCCCAGGACACCGCCGACAAAGCCGGCGATCGCGGGCAGCGCCGCGGCAAAGCCGGCCTGGGTAATGGAGAGGCCGCGAGCCTTGACCAGATAGATGGGAAACCAGGTGGCGAAGAAATAGGTCATTGCGGTGATGCTGTACTGCGCCAGATAGATGCCCAGCAGCATGCGGTTGGCCAGCAACTGCCCCACCGCGCTCCAGCGGATCGGCTGGGCTTTGGAGGCAGGACGGTCGAGATTGACCAGCGCACCGCCTTCTTCGATATGGGCGTATTCGCGCTTGCTGATGCGCTTGTGGCGCGAGGGCGAATGTACCACCGCCCAGAACAGCGCCCAGCCCAACAACCCGATCACGCCCATCACCATATAGGTGTGGCGCCAGCCATAGGCGCCCGTCACCCACCCCATCAGCGGGGCGAAGGCGACCAGCGAGAAATACTGCGAGGAATTGAAGATGGCGCTGGCGGTGCCGCGTTCCGAAGTCGGAAACCAGTTGGCGACAATGCGGGCATTGGCCGGGAAGGACGGCGACTCCGCGAAGCCCACCATGAAGCGCAGCAGGAACATGCTGATCACCACCGGGATGAAGGCGAAGGCCGCGGCGAAGGCCTGCAGGAAGGTGAAGATGGACCACAGGAAGATGGCCCACAGATAGACCGGGCGCGAACCGAAGCGGTCCAGCAGCGCACCGCCGGGGATTTGTCCGGCGACATAGGACCAGCCGAAGGCGGAGAAGATATAACCCAGCTGGATGGTGGTGATACCAAGCTCGTCGGACATCTGCGAACCGGTATAGGACAGGGTGGCGCGCTCGGCATAGTTGATGGCCGAAACGATGAAGAGGGTGGCGACGATCCAGAAACGGACACGGGAGTTGCGAGTATCGGCGTCGGTCATGGATCGCGTCCCTGCTTCGCGGCCTTTGCGGCGGCGTTATTGGCCAAAATAGGCGCAGATAGCTTGGCCGGTCCAAGCCAAAGGTTCAAGCGATCAATGCCCAAATCGCATCAATCGTTTGCTGCACCAGCGTCCACCTCGTCACCGCGCAGCAGGTCCAGGAAAGCGGCGAGCGCCGGATTGTCATTGTCGCTGCGCCAGGCGGCGAACAGCTCGACGGGGGCTTCCGGCACCGTCCGCACCGGGCGGAAATGGACATCGTCGAAATGCAGCGACATGGCCGCTTCCGGCACCAGGGCGGCGCCGATCCCGGCGCGCACCAGCGCCAGCATGGAATGGATCTGGCTGAGTGACTGAACGGTGACAGGGGCGACACCGGACGCCTTGAACAGGCCGATCAGCATGTCGTGGAAATAGCGCGCGCCCTCGGGCGCATACATTACCAGCGGGCGACCGTCGAAATCCGAGAGGCTCAGCGAGGCTTCGGAAAGCCTTGGATCGCCGAACGGCAGCGCCGCCACCAGCTGCTCGCCGGCGACCTTGCGGGTGGTGAATTCCGCGCGCTCGATCGGCGGACGCAGCAGCCCCACGTCAATCCGCCCGGTCAGCAGGCTTTCCACCTGTTCCCCGGAGACCATTTCCTTCAGCGCCACATCGATATTGGGGGCGTGGCTGGCGCGCTGCAGCAGCAGGCGGGGCAGGAAGCTGTAGCCGCTGGCGGCGGTGAAACCCAGGGTGATGGTGCCGGCCTCGCCCGAGGCGATGCGCCGTGTCGCAAGCGCCGCGCTTTCAGTCAGGCGCAGGATGCGCCGGGCCTCCAGCAGGAACACGCGGCCCGCCGGGGTCAGCTTGACCGCGCGGCTGGTGCGGTCCAGCAGCCTGACGCCCAGCACATGCTCCAGAAGCTGGATCTGCCGTGACAGCGGTGGCTGGGTCATGTTCATGCGCGCGGCGGCGCGGCCGAAGTGGAGTTCCTCAGCCGCCGCCACGAAGCAGCGGACTTGATGCAGTTCGAATTGCGACCAGAAGGATACGCCCGTCATGGGGCGCACCCTAGCCGGAAAAGCTCGATTTCTTAAACCGGCTTGGCGGCTTCGATCAGCTTTTTCAGGCGGGCGAACTGGTCCGCATTCAGGTCGGTCAGGGGCTGGCGCACCGGACCGGCGCCGCGGCCGATCGCGGTCATGCCGGCCTTGACGATGGAGACCGCGTACCCCCTGCTCTCATTGCGGATGGCGATATAGGGCAGCACGAATTCCTTCAGGCCCTTCATCACCTTGCCGTGATCCTTGGCGCGTACCGCGTCATAGAAGGACAGCGCCCATTCCGGCATGAAATTGTAGATCGCCGAGGAATAGGTGGT
>CANKIV010000216.1 GCA_947482125.1 Alphaproteobacteria bacterium | reverse complement strand
GGCATCCCGCCCGAGGCGCGGGAAGCCGCGCGTGCGGCTGCCCGGCGCGAGGGACTGTCGGTCGGGGAATGGCTGACGCGCCGCATTTTGCGCAGTTTTTCAGGCATGGAGGAGGAAATCCCCCCCATGGCCTATGAAAACCGGGCCCCCACCGGCGCCCGCCTGGACAGCTGGGGCCTCCCCCCCTCCGCCAGCAGCCGCCGCGACACCGAAGAGATGATGGCGCGGGTCAACCGCAGCGAAAACGAATCAAACGACGCCTGGCGGCGCATCGAGGACCAGTTGCGCGGCCTGGGCCGCCGTCTGGACTCCAGCGAGCGCACCCACAGCGAAAGCAACCGCGTCATTTCCCGCACCGCGCAGGAGATGAACATCTCCGCCCGCGAACAGGCCCAGGCCTTCGACCAGCTCGGCCTCAATGTGATGGCGCTGAACGAGCGGCTGGAACGGCTGGAGCGCAGCAACGCCGACACCGGCATCAAGGAAGCGGTCAAGGCGCTGCATCAGGGCCTGTCGCGCCTGGCCGACCAGATCACCGCCACAGCCAACAATTCGGCGACCCAGGCCACCCAGATCACCGGCAATCTGGAACAGCTTGCGGGGCGCGTCGGGCAGAGCCGGGTCGACGCCGAAGACAATCACAAGCTGCTGGTGGTGCGGACCGAAGCCCTCGAGCAGCGCCTCGCCGCCGCCGAGAAGACCGCCCAGTTCAACACCAACGCGCTGGACCATGCGCTGGAAAAGATCGAGGCCAACGCCAACCAGCGCGCCACCGACCAGGTGGAAAACCAGCGACGCGCCGGCCAGACCGAGGAAAGCCTCAACCGGCTCGAAGATTCCATCGCCCGGCTGGAAATGCGCCTGCCGGATGCCGCCTTCGAGCGCCGGCTGGATTCGATCGAGCATTCCGTCAGCGGCATCGCCGAGCGGCTTGAGAATTACGATCCCAAGGCCCAGTTCGACGCCGCGATGCAGGCTTTGTCGCATCGGCTGGAGTCGCTGGAAAAGGATCACACCGATCTGGTCGCCGAAACCCGCGCCAAGCTGCGCTCGCCTGAGCCGCCCGCGTTTGAAGCGCCCAAGCCCGCGCCCGCCGCCTATGAAGCCCCGCCCTTCGCCGAGCCGCCGGTCTATCAGGACGCCTTCGCCCCCCCGCCGGCCTATCCCAGCTATGGTGCCGAAGGCGCGGACGCCTTCGCGCCCCACCAGGCGCCGACTGGTTTCCCGCCTGGCACCCCGCCCGGTTTCACCTTCGACATTCCGCCGGAGACCACGCCCGATCCCTTCGCGCCGGAGACGGAATTCGGTCCCGAATTCGCCGACACCTTCGACGCCCCTGAGCCCGACAATTTCCTCACCCAGGCCCGCCGCTCGGCCCGCGCCGCGTCGGAAAAAGCCGAAAGCGAGCGCCGTGGGCGCTTTGCCGGTTTTCGCTGGAGCAAACCGAGCGCGGAAGGCGAAGAAAAGCCGCGCCCCCGCTACATCATTCCCGCTGCCCTGGCCCTGATCACCGTGCTGGCGGTCGCCGCCGGCCTGGTGCTGATGCAGCGCGGCGCGCCCACCGGCAACCAGCTTGTCACCAAGCCCGCCGGCGCCACCGGCCCGACCTATTCGGTGCCTGAGCCGCCCAGCAGCGACGATACCCAGTTCGTCGTCGCGCCGCAGGCCGGCGAAGCACCCGGCAACGCGCAGGACTACACCACGGCGCGCTCCGAACCCGAAGGCCCGCCGCGCACCGCCCTGCCGCTGCAGCAGCGCGATGTGCGCAACGCCCCGGTCAATCCGGTGCCCGACGCGCCCCAGGCCGCGCGCGGTCCGGGCGTCGAACGGGTGATCCATATGGCCAATGCCGGCAATCCGGTCGCGCTCACAATCCTGGGCCTGCGCGCGCTGGACGGCACCAACGGCTCGCCCATCAATCTGCCCGATGCCGTGCGCTTCCTCACCCAGGCTGCCGAAAAGGGCCAGGCGGTGGCGCAGTACCGACTCGGGACCATGTATCAGCGCGGCCAGGGCGTACCCGCCGACGGCGCCCGCGCCGCCCAGTGGTACGAACGCGCCGCCACCCAGGGCAACCGCAAGGCGATGCACAATCTGGCGGTGTCGCATGCCGGCGGCGCCGCAGGCCGCAAGAACATGGCGGAAGCCGCGCGCTGGTTCGCCAAGGCGGCGGCGCTGGGCCTGTCGGACTCCCAGTTCAACCTCGCGGTGCTGTATGAGCGCGGCGACGGCGTGCCGCAGAGCCTGCTGGACGCCTACAAATGGTATTCCATCGCCGCCGCATCCGGGGACGCGGAATCCAAGTCGCGCATCGCCGTGCTGCAGACCCAGCTCAGCGACAGCGACAAGGCGGCAGCATCCAAGTCCGCCGCCACCTTCCACGCCGCGCCGCTCAACCGCAGCGCCAACGTGCCGCCCGAGCCCGCCGATATCGGCTGAGGCCTGATTCATATAGCCTAATTGTGTTGACCCCATGCGCTGCCGCGCGCATGGTCGCTTGCAACCTGAGCTGCGCCGCGACGCGCCACTGCCTGAGTTGCTGAATGGAAATTTATCTCCCCGTCGCAGAAATGTCCGTCTACTGGCTCGTGATGATCGGGCTGGGGCTGGGCGTGGGTTTCCTGTCAGGCATGTTCGGCGTCGGCGGCGGCTTCCTGATGACGCCGCTTCTGGTCTTTTCCGGCATCCCCTCGACCGTGGCGGTCGCCACCACCCTCAGCCACGTCACCGCCTCCTCCATGTCCGGCGCGCTGGCGCAGTGGCGCAAGCGCGCCATCGATTTCACCATGGCCGGCGTCATGCTGGGCGGCGGGCTGTTCGGCACCCTGCTGGGCGTCTGGCTCTTCGCGCTGATGCGCCGCCAGGGCCAGATGGACCTGATCGTGTCGCTGACCTATGTGATCATGCTGGGCAGCATCGGCGCCATCATGCTGCGCGAGAGCCTGGCGACACTGAAGGCCTATCGCAGCGGCGTGATGCCATCCTCGCGGCGCGTCAACCATGCCTGGATGAACCTCCTGCCGCTGAAGATGCGGTTCCGCCAGTCACGCCTCTATATCAGCGTCATTCCGCCGGTCGTGCTGGGCTTTTTCGTGGGCGCGCTGGGCGCCATCATGGGTATCGGCGGCGGCTTCATCATCGTGCCGGCCATGATCTACCTGCTCAGGATGCCGACCAATGTGGTGATGGGCACCTCGCTGGTGCAGATCATCGCGCTGACCGCGGTCACCACCGTGCTGCAGGCCACCAGCAACTATTCCGTCGATATCGTGCTGGCGCTCCTGCTGGTGGTGGGCGGCGTGATCGGGGCCCAGCTGGGCGTACGGGCCGGCGCCAGATTGCGCGGCGAGCAGCTCCGCCTGCTGCTGGCGTTGGTGGTGCTGACCGTCTGTGCCGGGCTTCTCTGGCGCCTGGTCGCCCATCCCCGCGACCTCTACAGCCTGACCCTGGGGGCGCAATGAAGCGCGCGCTGGCCGGGCTGCTGTTGCTGATGAGCGCCGCAGGGGCGCGGGCCGAAGACCTTGTGTCCGGCATCAGCCAGGACATTATCGAGATCACCTCCAATTATACCGGCACCGATATCGTGGTGTTCGGCGCCATTGAGCGCGCCCAGAGGGCGCGGGGACGCAACATCGTGGTGGTGGTGCGCGGGCCGGACACGCCGATGACGGTGCGCCGCCGCGACCGTGTCGCGGGGATATGGGTCAACCGCGACTCCGCCAAGTTCGAAGGCATGCCCGGCTATTACTATCTCGCCAGCACCGAGCCGATCGACCGCGTCGCCCCGCCGCGGACGCTGACCCGCTATGGCGTGGGCGTTAATTACCTGCTGCCCTCGGCCATCGGCAGCCACCACGACGCCCGCCCGTTCCGCGCGGCGGCGCTGCGGCAGATGCGCCAGCAGGGCCTTTACACCGAGGCCCCCGGCACCATCGATTTTCTCAGCGAGACCCTGTTTCGCACCCGCGTGCCGGTGCCCGCCGCCGTGGCGCGCGGCCAATACAATGTCGAAGTCTACCTCTTCCGCGACGGCGATGTGGTGAGCGCCCAGTCCACGCCATTGTTCATCGACCAGACCGGCATCGAGCGGCGATTGTTCAACATAGCGCACAATGCGCCGCTGGTTTACGGCCTGATCTGCGTCTTCATGGCGATGCTGCTGGGCTGGATCTCGTCGGTGCTGTTCCGGCGTCCGGCATAACCACCAGTCCAACGTGTGCGAGGCATCCGGCTATTCCAGATTCCGGGCATCACTTTGTTTTCGGCAGAGCAAAGACATAGACGGCGTACCCGACCACCGGGCGATTGCGCTCGAAGGCGAACATGCTGGCGGGCCTGACCTGCGGGCCGCCGCCATTATAGCCGGTCGGAACAGCAACGACCTGCTCGCCATTGACCGTGAAGGTGGTGGGACCCCCCCGGCGGTCGTGCCCAGCCGGGTCTTCCACAGGGTCTTTCCGGTCTTGACGTCGAAGGCCCGGAATGTGC
>CANKIV010000215.1 GCA_947482125.1 Alphaproteobacteria bacterium | reverse complement strand
TTGGCCAGCCCCAGGTCGGGACGTAGATACAGTGCCATGCGCAGATACAGAATGGAAACATCGGCGCTCTGCCCGTCGGTGAGCGAGGCGGCGATACCGAACAGCGCCTCCGCGGCGCCGTCCGCGGGCGTGCGCACCAGACTTTCCGGTTTCTGGTTCGCCGCGATTCGCGCCAGGCCGGGGCGCACCACCGTCGCCAGCCCGCCATTCCTGAGATGGCTGCGATACAGTGCCTCAGCATCAGCGCTCCGGCCATTGCGCTCCAGGAAGCGGCCATAGGCTTCCAGCACGCGCGGCGGCGGCGCGGCGGACGTCATCGCTTTTTTATAGGCGGCTTCGGCAGGCAGGGTCTTGCCCAGATAGTCCTGCAGCAGCGCGGTGTGGAAAGCCGCCATGTTCTCGGCGCCCTTCTGCCCGGTCAGCGCCTGCAAATCCTTTTCGATGCCGGCCGTATCGCGCAGCGCCGCCGCCGCCCAGGCGTCGAACAGCGACAAGGTCAGAACCGTGAAAGGGCCCTTGGCCGATTGCGACAAGTGCCGGCGGACATCGGCATAGTCCTTGCGCTTGAAGGCGATCACCGCCAGCGCCAGCCGCGCGGCGCGGTCGTCGGGCGTCGCGGCCACCACGGACTGGGCGTATTTGCCCGCATTGTCGAAATCGCCCGAGGTGGTGGAATAGAAAAAGGACAGCGCCAGCAGGGACGGATTGCCGGGATCGTTCGCCAGTGCCTTGCCGTAATAGCGCGCCGCCTCTGGCAGGTCGTGTTCGGACGCCGCGAAGCGCGCCGACAGGTAGGTAGAGAAAGCCGCGGCGTCGCGCTCACTTTCCGGGCTGACGACCGGTCCCGGCAGGGTGGCACAGCCCGCCAGCAGCAGGACAAGAGCAGACAAAGGCAGGATGCGATGCATTTCCATTCCTACATATTCGTGTAATTGGGTCCGCCGCCGCCTTCGGGCGTGACCCAGGTGATATTCTGCGACGGATCCTTGATGTCGCAGGTTTTGCAATGCACGCAGTTCTGGGCGTTGATCTGGAACCGCGGTCCCGCGGCCTCCTGGATCACTTCATATACACCCGCCGGGCAGTAGCGCTGCGCCGGCTCGCCATACTCGGGCAAATTGACCGAAATGGGAATGGCCGGGTCTTTCAGCACCAGATGCACGGGCTGGTCTTCTTCATGATTGGTATTGGAGATGAAAACGCTCGAAAGCCGGTCAAAAGTGAGGGTTCCGTCGGGTTTGGGATAGGCGATCTTCACGCTGTCGACTGCCTTGCGCAGGGTCGCGAAGTCGGGTTTGCCGTGCGCCAGGGTGCCCAGCAGGGAAAAGCCGAACAGCTGGTTGGTCCAGAGGTCCAGCCCGATCAGGGGGAGCGCCAGCAAGGTGCCGAGACGCGACCAGAGCGGCTTGGCGTTACGCACCCGATACAGGTCCCTGGCCACCCAGCTTTGGGCATAGGCGGCGTCATACTCCGAAAGCCTGTCGCCCGCCCTTCCCGCCTTGAGTGCGTTTGCGGCGGCCTCGGCCGCCAGCATGCCCGTCTTCATCGCATTGTGGCTGCCCTTGATGCGCGGCAGGTTGACGAAGCCAGCGCTGCAGCCGACCAGCGCCCCACCCGGAAAGGACAGTTGTGGCACCGACTGATGGCCGCCTTCGGTAATGGCGCGCGCGCCATAGCCGATGCGCTTGCCGCCCTTCAGCACGCGTGCAATCGCGGGATGGGTCTTGGCGCGCTGGAATTCGCCGAACGGGTCCAGCCAGGGGTTCTTGTAGTTGAGATGCACCACCAGGCCGATGGAGCAGAGATTATCGCCCCAGTGGTACATGAAAAGGCCGCCGCCGGTTTCCGAATCCAGCGGCCAGCCCATGCCGTGCAGCACCAACCCCTTTTTGTGCTGACCCGCCGGCAGCTCCCACAATTCCTTCAGGCCGATGCCGAATTTCTGCGGTTCGCAATTCTCCTGCAATCCGAATTGTGCGCTCAACTGCTTTGACAGCGAGCCACGCGCGCCTTCCGCGAAAAAGGTATACTTGCCGCGAAGCTCCATGCCGGGCGTGTAACTGTCCTTGCGATGGCCGTCTTTGGCCACGCCCAGATCGCCGGTGACGACACCTTTGACCACGCCCTCTTCCACAATCAGTTCGTGGGCAGGAAAACCGGGATAGATTTCCACGCCCAGCGCCTCGGCCTGGGTAGCCAGCCATTTGCACAGGTTGGACAGGCTGACGATGTAATTGCCGTGGTTGCTCATCAGCGGCGGGAACAGGAAATGCGGAATGGTGAGGGCCGCGCCTTTGGTGAAGAAGCAGAAGCGGTCGTCGCTGACAGCGGTTTCCACCGGCGCGCCCCTCTCCTTCCAGTCGGGGATCAGTTCGGTCAGTGCCCCGGGATCGATCACCGCGCCGGACAGGATATGCGCGCCGATCTCGGAACCCTTCTCCAGCACGCAGACGCTGATCTCGGCGCTGAGCTGCTTCAGCCGGATCGCCGCCGCCAGCCCCGCCGGACCGCCGCCGACGACGACCACGTCATACTCCATGCTTTCCCGGGCTTCGGCCATGAATCGCCTTGTTCTTTGTCTCTTTTCTAACTGGCCTTGCCGCATCCCGGAAGCCTAGGATGGCGGCAATGAACGATTGCCTATCCACCCTGAACTGGCTGGTCGAAGCCGGGGCCGACGAAGCCATCGCGGAACAGCCGGTCAACCGGCTGACCGCCAAGGTGACAGTGGCACCCTTGCAGGCGCCGGCAGCGGCGCGCCCTGCCCCTGCCCGCGCGCCGGTTGTCCTGCCGCTGGATGGCGACGCAATAGGCAGCGCCCAGGCCGCGGCAGCAGCCGCCACGTCACTGTCTGAACTCCAAGCCGCGCTGGAAGCCTTCGAAGGCTGCGCCCTCAAGCGCACCGCCACAAGCACGGTCTTCGCCGACGGCGTGGCGGACGGGCGCATCATGCTGATCGGCGAAGCACCCGGCCGCGATGAAGACCGTGTCGGCAAACCGTTCGTCGGCCGCGCCGGGCAATTGCTGGACAAGATGCTGGCCAGCATCGCGCTGGACCGCAAGACAAACGCCTATATCACCAATGTCATCAACTGGCGCCCGCCCGACAATCGCGACCCCACGCCCGAGGAAGCCGCAGCCTGCCTTCCCTTCCTGCGCCGCCATATCGAACTGGCGCAACCAAAACTCATCATCCTGCTTGGCGCGGTGGCGGCGCGGCATGTGGTGGGCATATCCGACGGCATCATGAAGCTGCGCGGGCGCTGGCTGGAGTATCGCGTCGGCGACGTGATGGTGCCGCTGATGCCGACCCTGCATCCTGCCTATCTGCTGCGCCAGCCGTCGCACAAGAAACTGGCCTGGCGCGACCTGCAGGCGGTGCGTGACAAAATGAAAATGCTGGGCCTGCCGGAACAGGTTGCCCGAACTGGCGACGCAGTTTAACAAGATTTTTTTCCGCTACGAAGGACGCCCATCATTCTTACGCGCGCCGCTCTTGCTGTTCTGCTGTCCGCCGCACTGATCATGCCCGCGGCCGCGCAGCCCGCCGTGCCGCTTTCATCGCCTGCGCGCGCGCTTCCCGTCGCGCCGCAAATTCTGTCCGCCGATGACGCCCAGCTGTATCGCCAGATCATGGCGGCACAGCGCGCCGGACAGACCACAAGGGCCAGCACGCTTCTCGCCAAGGTCAGCGACACCAGCCTGCAGCCCTATGCCGAAGCCATCGGTTTCCTGAGCGGCCCCAGGCGCAGCGTGAAAATCCAGACTCTGGTGGACTGGCTGGAACAGCATCGCGACACCGCCATCGCCGACCGCGTCTATCGCCTGGCCGTGGCCAGTTCCACCCGCACCGTCCGGCGTGGAAAAAAGCGCATCAAGCTCGCGGTGGTCACCAATATCCCTGCCCCGCGCGGCGTCGGCAGCCGCACCGGCGGCTATGAGGACCTGGAGCTTCTCGAGCCGACACCGACGTCCGAGGCCGGACGCGGCGTGATGCCGGCCATCTTCACCGCCATCAGGGCGGGAAACCCGGACCAGGCGCTGGCATTGCTGGACGGCGTTCGTACCACCGCCCCGCCCGGCGATATCGCAATCCTGTCGCACCGCATCGCCGCCTCCTATCGGGCCGAAGGCCGCGATGCCGACGCGCACCGCGTGGCGACCTCGGTATCCGATCCAGGCGTGCCACAACTGATGTGGGATGCGGGTTTCGCCGCCTACCGGCTGGGCCGCTGGGCGGATGCCATCGCCATCCTGGAAAAACTGGCGGAAACCCCGCAGGCGCAGAACAGTCTGCGGGCACAGGCCGCCTTCTGGGCGGCGCGCGCCCACATGCAGTCCGGCGACGCATTGAAAGTCGTCACCCTGCTGAACTTCGCCGCAGAAAAGCAGCCCAGCTTCTACGGCCTGATCGCCGAGCGCACCCTGGGCATCGACACACAGACCGGCTTTGCCGACGCCATCCTGAATGAAGGCGATTTCCGCGACCT
>CANKIV010000214.1 GCA_947482125.1 Alphaproteobacteria bacterium | reverse complement strand
CCGTCAGGCCGCACTCGTCGCTCCGCTACCGTCCGCCAGCACCAGAAGCAATCTGCTGGCCGCCGGGGCAGTCCGCAGACGGCCAGCTACCGCAAACGCCGCTCATAAACTAACATTGCAACTGGACCACTCATTGGGGGCCGGTCAGTTGCCTTGTCTTGATTTCGTATCAGGCAATTCACTTCTGGAAACAACTAGAGCCATGCGGCAGAAATGCTTCTGCTTCAAAGTTGCCTTAGTAACTAAATCAACGCTCTAACCTTCCAGAATCGAATAGCGCATTATTGTTTTCGCCGGCTTGTTATTGCCGCTGAGTTCCTGCCGCTTTAAGAAGTTTTTTGCGGGCAATCTAAAAAGGGCGTCCGAGGAAGCCGGAGCGTGCTTGGAGCAATCGTCAACTGGCAAATGACATTATGTCGGAGGCTAATTCCGATGTTCCTGTAGCAAGGAACGGAAAAACAGAATATGAGCCCGCAAACGGTGCCTGATTTTCCTGCCCCGGCCCTCAGCCATTTACCAGTTCGACCTGCACCACATCCGTTCGCGCGACTTCGAACGCCGCGGCACAGATGCCGAGATAGAATTCCCAGTTGCGCAGGAATTGCTGGTCGTGACCCAGCGCCAGGATGGCGCCTTCCTGGGCCTGCATCCGGCGCAGCCATTCGCGCAAGGTGCGGGCATAGTCAGCCCCGAAGCTGTAAGTCCCGGCGCATTTCAGGCCTGCCTTGTCGGCTTCCTGGCGAAAGCGCGCCAGGCTCGGCAACATGCCGCCAGGAAAGACATAATGGCGCAGGAAATCGCCGCGGGCACGATAAGCGTCGAATACTTCGTCACGGATGGTAATGGTCTGGATCACGGCGCGCCCGCCTCGCTTCAGCCGCTGCGCCAGGACCGAAAAATAGGCCGGCCAATAGCGTTCGCCAACCGCCTCGAACATCTCGATGGAGACGATGGCGTCGAAGTTGCCGGTCGATTTGCGATAGTCCTCGAGTCTTATGTCCGCCGCTCCGTATAGACGCTTGCTGGCAAATTGGTGTTGTGCGGGCGAGATGGTAAGGCCGGTGACATGGTACCCGTCCGCGGCCGCCCGTTCCGCAAAGCCGCCCCAGCCGCAGCCGATCTCCAGTACCGAGGCCTGGGGCTGGCCGAGCTTCGACAGGATGCGCGCATACTTGTTCGTCTGCGCCTGGTCGAGGTCGTCCGTGCCGGCATACAGCGCCGAGGAATAGGTCATGCTCCTGTCCAGCCAGAGCGAATAGAAATCGTTGCCGACGTCGTAATGGTCCTTGATATTGCGGGCCGCGCCGGAAAGCGAATTTCGCCGCAACAGGGTATTGTGGATGACGAAGCCCAGGCGATTGAGGAAATTGCCGTCCGAGAATTTCTCGAAACTGTTCAGGTTGCGCAGCGACAGGCTGAGCAGGTTCGAGACGTTGTCGC
This sequence comes from Alphaproteobacteria bacterium, assembly GCA_947482125.1. Taxonomy (GTDB): domain Bacteria; phylum Pseudomonadota; class Alphaproteobacteria; order Micropepsales; family Micropepsaceae; genus Rhizomicrobium. Next base: position 3,060 of record CANKIV010000214.1, on the reverse strand, counting down.
TGTCCCAGCTTCCGGCGATATATTCCTCGCCCAGCCCGATATCGCCGCGCGCCATGATCCGGCGCAGCACGTCCCAGCTGTGAATCCGGAACTGCGCTCGCGGTCCCGGATTCTGTCCGCGACAGATGGTGACCTCGCCACTGGGGGAAACGAATTCAAGCGTACCGTATTCGAGCGAGCCGATTGCCTTGCGCCAGTTATTCTCAATGAATGAGGAGAGCATCGTGGTAATCCAGTTTTTTCTGCGCCAGGCGGACCGGCAATTGTCCTGCTTGCGGGGGAAAATGGTCAATAGGGCTATGGCGCGGCGCCGGCGTTGAGAACCAATGACGGAGCAGAGGGCGGTTTCTGCCATGTCCTTTCATGCGGCACGGCATCGTCCCAGGGAATGGTGCAGCTCATCGATTGAGCCACCCGCACCGCGCTGGCAAGGCCGTCTTCATGGAAGCCGTGCCCCAGATGGGCGCCGGCGAACCAGGTGCTGCGCTCACCCTGCAGGGCGGCGATCCGGTGCTGGGCGGCGATGGCGCTCGCGTCGAACACCGGATGGTCGAACAGGGTCTGGTCGAAGATCAGCTCCGGGGGAATTTCGCGCTGGGGGTTCAGGCTGACGAACAGAGGGTACTTGTCGTCGATGCCCTGCAACTGGTTCATCCAGTAGGTCACGGCGATTTTGGGATGGCGGAAATTTCCGTCCGACATATAAACCCAGCTTGACCAGCAGCGGCGGCGCCTGGGCATCAGCCGGGCGTCCCGATGCAGAACGGCCAGGTTCTTCTGGTAGCGGAAGGCCGATAGGGCGCCGGACTCGCGGGCGTCCGGATCGGCCAGCAAGGCCAGCGCCTCGTCGCCATGGCACGCCATCACCACCCGGTCATAAGTCGCAGTGCCGCCCTGCGTATCGCGGATCTGCACTTTTCCGGCATCCGCTCCCGACGATGGGCGTGTGACCGAGGCCACACCGCGGCCTGTGCGTATGCGGTGCGCAAACGATGCGGTCAGACGCTGGACGTATTCCTGGGAGCCGCCGCGAACGGTGTACCAGCGCGGCTGGTTGCGCACCGTCAGCAGATGATGATTGGCAAAGAAACGCACCAGCGTGCGCGCCGGAAAGTCCAGCATCTGCGATGGCGGGCAGCTCCAGATCGCGCCCGACATAGGCAGCAGGTAATAGCGCTGGAACCAGGCTCCCAGACCCAGCCGGTCCATTAGCCCCTGCAGCGTCAGATCGGGGTGGCGTTCCACTGTTGCCTCCGCCTGCGCATTGAAGCGCAACACGTCACGCATCAGCCGTCCGAACTGCGGCCGCAGCAGGTTGCGCCGCTGTCCGAACAGGGCGTTGATATTGCTGGCACCCCATTCTAGCCAGCCGTCGCGGATCGAGGCGCCAAATGTCATGTCGCTGCCATGACTGGTCACGCCAAGCCGCGCGAACAGGCTGGTCAGGTGGGGATAGTTGCGGGGATTGAAAACGATGAAGCCGGTATCGACGGGAATTTTCACCCCGTCATAGTCCACGGTTACGGTGCGGCTGTGGCCGCCAACACGGTCAGCTTTTTCGTAGACGGTAATGTCATGTTCGGGATGAAGCAGATAGGCGCTGCCAAGTCCCGAAATACCCGTCCCAACAATCGCAATTCTGGCCATGCCCGTCCCCTTGACGGCTATTTTACGGGGAAAGGACCGTTTTGGATCAAGGCCGGCGATCCGCCGGGCGATCCGGTGCGTATGCAAGGAAATAGGGAGGGCCTGATGACCGAGTATCTCGTTGCCTATGCCGGGTGCGCCATCGTCATGGCGGTGCTGGATTTTGCCTGGCTGAGCGCCATGGTGGGACCCGTCTATCGCCGCAATCTGCCCGGAATGCTGGCGGACACTCCCAACATGGCGGCCGCGGTCGCGTTCTATCTTATCTATATTGTGGGTATTCTGATTTTCGCCGTGCAGCCGGCGCTGGTCAATGGCAACTGGAAGATGGCGGCTGCTTATGGTGCCTTGTTCGGCTTTTTTGCCTATGCAACCTACGACCTTACAAATCTGGCCACCTTGAAGGTTTGGTCCTTGCGGGTCTCGCTGATCGACATGGCCTGGGGCGCGGCCCTGACTGCGATCTCGGCCAGCGCCGGCAGCTTTGCGGTGTTCAAGTTTCTGCGTTAGCGCCGGGGCGATTGCGGGGCAGGGACATGAAGCGGACATAGTGCGGAGCAGCCCATGTGTGCGCTGAGGGGGCGGGGAAATGTCAGTAACGTCTGCTCTAATAGACGACCTAAGCCGCGAGCCGCCCATTGCTGCGATAGGGAGCAACTGGCAGCTCCTCACCGACCAGGTCATGGGTGGGGTCTCCAAAGGGACTATGGTCCGCGACGCGATCGCCGGCCGGCCCGCTATCCGCATGCGTGGCGACGTCAACCTCGAGAACAATGGCGGTTTTGTTCAGATCGCCCTCGATCTCTCGCCTGGGGGCGGGGTCGTCGATGCCGACGCCTGGAGCGGGATAGAACTCGACGTATTCGGCAATGGTGAGGAGTACGGCGTTCATCTGCGGACGGACGCCCTGACCAGGCCGTGGCAATCCTATCGCCAAATCTTCACGGCCGACGCGGAGTGGCGGACGGTTCAGCTGCCGTTCGACCACTTTGTTCCCCATCGCACGGATGTTCTGCTCGATACTCATCGATTGCGGCGGATTGGCGTGGTCGCCATTGGGCGGGCCTTCTCGTGCGATCTTGCTCTCGGCGGGCTTCGGTTCATGACATCGCCGGGGTCAGTGAAGGATGCTTCTTCATGAGGGTCATCCCCGATTCTATCGGTCCGGGACAGGAAAGCGCCTGGTCATATCCGCGGCCGGCGGTCGCTGAGCCGAGCCAACGCCACCTCAAGATCGTTCATCGCGATGTCATCGTCGCCGAAACGCAGAAAGGCATACGCACGTTAGAAACAAGTCATCCGCCCACTTATTACTTTCCACCGGCTGATATCGCACCGTTGGTCCTACAGCCGTCGCGGCGTCGCTCATTCTGTGAGTGGAAAGGCGAAGCGGTCTACTTCGACGTCGTCGTG
>CANKIV010000213.1 GCA_947482125.1 Alphaproteobacteria bacterium | reverse complement strand
GATCGCCAATGCCGGCATCCTGCGCGACAAGAGCTTCGGCAAGATGGAGCTGAAGGATTTCACCGCCGTGATGGATGTGCATCTGCTGGGCACGGTGAAGCCCTGCAAGGCCGTGTGGGACATCATGAAGGCCCAAGGCTATGGCCGGATCGTGGTCACCACATCTTCCACCGGCCTGTACGGCAATTTCGGGCAGACCAATTACGGCGCCGCCAAGCTCAGCCTGGTCGGCTTCATGAATTCGCTGAAGCTGGAAGGCGCCAAGGACAATATCCGGGTCAACGCCATCTGCCCTGTCGCCGCTACCCGCATGACCGAAGCCCTGATGCCGCCGGCGGTGCTGGAAATGCTCAAGCCGGAATTCGTCTCGCCGGCGGTGGCCTATCTCGCCAGCGAGGACGCCCCCAGCGGCGTCATCATCACAGCGGCAGCGGGCGCTTTCGCCGCCGCCCAGATCGTCGAAACAGATGGCGTCAATCTTGGCCAGAATGCCACGGCAGATGATGTCGCGGCGCATTTTGCCGCGATCAGCGACTGGAGCAGCGCCAAGCATTACGGACAGGGCGGAGAACAGAGCGCAAAGTTCTTCGCGCGCGTTCAGGAAAAGCCGCTGCTCGGTTGATTTTATAGAACGCCTTGCGCGGCAAGCCGCCACGGCGTTTCCCGGCTGAAACATCAAGACACAATTTTTTGAATTTGCGGCGAAATGACTCTTGCGGCGCGGCGCGGATTGCACCACGCTTCGAGTCATGGACGACCTCGCGCTGAGTGTTCGGTTGGCGCGGCCTGAAGATGCCGCAGACCTGGCGCGCATCTATATCGACTCCTGGCAAGATACCTATGCGGGCGTGATTTCCCATTCGCTGCTGGGCGCCATGTCGCTCAAAAACCATACCGCGCGCTGGCAGAACACCATCAAGGGGCCCGGAACGGTGCTGGTTGCGGAAGATTCCCATTTCGGCCCGGTAGGCCTTACCAGCCTGGGCGCGGCGCGCGACGCCGGCCTTGGCTTTGAAGGCGAAGTTTACACGCTCTATGTCGATCCCGCCTTTCTGGGCCGCGGCACCGGGCGCGCATTGCTGACCAGCGCCTTCGACAGTTTCAAGGACCGCAAGCTGCGCTCCTGCCTGATCTGGGCGCATGCCCGCAACAATGCCTGCTTCTTCTATGAGGCGATGGGCGGAAAGCGCATCGCCACCCGCACGACAAGGCTGATGGGCGAACTCACCTCCGAGACCGGTTTCGGCTGGCGGCAGCTGGCGACAAGGAAGCAGAAGCGCACGCTCCCGCAGTAACGCCTTAAAGGTCTCTCGGCCGCACGAAGTCTACCAGCTTGCCGGAATTCTGCGCCACGTCGCGCCAGCGGCCCACATCGAAGTCCAGGATCGCCAGGGCGCAGGTGGGAAATTTTTCTTCCAGCGCTTCGTGCCGCGCCCGCTCCTTGCGCCGGACCGGCTCGCGCGCCAGAAGCGTGGCGCATTCCTCCAGCCCCGGATTGTGGCCCACCACCATCAGCGACGAAACCGAAGCCGGCATCGCCCGCACCGCCGCCAGAATCCTGGCCGGATCGGCCAGATAGAGATTTTCACGGTAGTCGATCTCGGCGGTCAGTTCGTGCAGCACCAGTTCGGCGGTCTGGGTGGTGCGGGCCGCGGCCGAGCAGATGATCGTGTCGACCCTGTAATCGGCCTTGCGCAGATAGCGCGCCATGGCGGCGCCGTCCTGCATGCCGCTGAGCATCAGGGTGCGGTCATAATCCTCGACGCTGCCGTCTGCAGGCTGGGCCTTGGCATGCCGCAACAGAAACAGGCGTTTCAAAGCACCACCGCCTTCATGTCCGGACCCCTGCGAATCCCGCATAAAGCTTATGTTCTTGACCCATGGGGGGCAACGGGGCCACAAAAACCCCGTTAAAGGACAAGACGTTAATGGCGACGAACAAAAAACCCGGCAAATGGCGCAAGCGCACCCAGGCGGTGCGCGGCGGGCAGGTCCGCACCCCCTTCCAGGAAACCTGCGAGCCGCTGATTTTCACCGCCGGTTACGCCTATGAGGCAGCCGAGGAAGCCGAGGCCCGCTTCAAGGGCGAAAGCCCCGGCTATCAATATACCCGTCTGTCCAATCCGACCGTTTCGATGTTCGAGGAACGCATGGCGCTGCTGGAAGGCGCGCCTGCGGCGCGCGCCACCGCCACGGGCATGGCCGCCGTTACCGCCGTGTTCCTGGCGGGCCTCAAGACCGGCGATCATGTCGTCTCCGCCAATGCCCTGTTCGGCTCCTGCCGCTATGTGATGGAAAACGTGCTGCCGCGTTTCGGCATCACGACGTCTTTCGTCAATGGCAGCGATCTCGATGCTTGGCAGGCGGCGATCAAGCCCACGACGCGGCTGCTGTTTCTGGAAACGCCGTCCAACCCGACCCTGCAAATTATCGACATCGCCGCCGTGGCCAAGATCGCGGACAAGGCCGGCGCCCGCCTGGTCGTGGACAACGCCTTTGCCAGCCCTGCCCTGCAGCGGCCGATGGAATTCGGCGCCCATATCGTGGTGCATTCCTCGACCAAGTTCATTGACGGCCAGGGCCGCGCCATGGGCGGCGTGATCCTCTGCAAGCAGGATTTCCTGGACGAAAATTTGCACCAGTTCCTGCGCAACACCGGCCCCACCATCAGCCCCTTCAATGCCTGGCTGCATCTTAAGAGCCTGGAGACGCTGGAACTGCGCATGAAACAGCACAGCGAGAATGCCTTGCACGTCGCCGACTTCCTGGCCGGACAGAAAAAAGTGGCCCGGGTGCTCTATCCTTTCCGTCCCGATCATCCCCAGCACAATCTGGCCAAGGCGCAGATGGATGGCGGCGGCGGCGTGGTGACCTTCGAAGTCGAGGGCGGCAAGCCGGCGGCGTTCAAGCTGGCCAATGCGCTGGGGCTGATCGACATCTCCAACAATCTGGGCGACTCCAAGAGCCTTCTCACCCATCCCGAAACCACCACCCACCAGAAGCTGACGCCCGAAGCGCGCGCCGAAGCCGGTATTACCAGCGGCTTGTTGCGCCTGTCGGTCGGCCTGGAAGACACCGACGATCTTTGCGAAGACCTGGAACAGGCCCTGAAGGTGGCGTGATGTCCGAGCATCGCGTCCAACTGGTCTGGAACGATGGCGGCAGGCCGTTCACCTATGAAGCCTATCCGCGCGAACATGAGATCGTGTTCAAGGGCGGCCAGAAAATAACCGCCAGCGCCTCGCCCATCTATCGCGGCGACGGCATCCATGGCGATCCGGAAGACATGCTGGTGGCCGCATTGTCCTCCTGTCACATGCTGAGCTTCCTGGCGATCTGCGCCAAGAAAAAGATCTCGGTGCAATCCTACGAAGACGATGCGGTGGGCTTTCTGGAGAATGAAGGCGGAAAATTATGGGTTACCCGCGTAATCCTGCAGCCCAAAGTGGTTTCCAGCGCCGACGCCGCAGCGCTGGAGGCCGTTCACCATCTGGCGCATGAGGCCTGTTTCATCGCGAATTCCGTGAAAACACAGGTCGTTGTGGAACCGCGTTAATCACTGCGCCCAATTGCCGCTTGCGCCGGAATGGTGGCGGCCCGATACTTCGTTCCATGTTTGACACGGAAAATCGCCAGCCGAGCTTGCGGGAAAAAAGTCACCAGTATGAACTGGAGACCAAGCGCATCCGCGTCGCGGTGAAGCCCGCCTATCTGGACGACCAGTCCGATCCGGAAGATGATCGCTATGTCTGGTCCTACACCGTCACAATCGAGAACAAGGGCGCGGAGCCGGTGCAGCTTCTGTCGCGCTACTGGAACATCGTGGACGGCACCGGCCGGATGCAGGAAGTGCGCGGCCCGGGCGTGGTCGGCGCCCAGCCGGTGATCGCGCCGGGCGAAAGCTTTCAGTATACCAGCGGCTGTCCGCTGGAGACCGCATCGGGTACCATGAGCGGCCGCTATCAGATGATGAGCGCGTCGGGCGAAAGCTTTGAGGCGGAAATCCCGGCTTTCCTGCTGGAAAGCCCCTACGAACGCCGCCAAATTCATTAAACCATTCTGTTCGCAAGGTTGAAACGTCCGCGTCTGCGGGCGACACTTTCCCATGACCAGACCCACACGCGAAGATGCCGAAAAGGCCGTCCATACCCTGTTGCGCTGGGCCGGCGACGATCCGTCCCGCGAAGGACTCAAGGACACCCCTGCCCGCGTCGCCAAGGCATTCGAAGACTGGTTCTCCGGCTATGGCCAGGATCCTGAAGCCTATCTGGCGCGCACCTTCGAGGAGATCGAAGGCTATGACGACATGGTGATCCTCAAGGACATCCGCTTTGAGTCCCACTGCGAGCATCATCTCGCACCCATCATCGGCCGCGCCCATGTCGGTTATCTGCCCACCAACCGGGTGGTCGGAATTTCCAAGCTGGCGCGGGTGGTGGAAGCCTATGCCCGCCGCCTGCAGGTGCAGGAAAAGATGAATGCCCAGATCGCCAACACCATCGAGAAGGTGCTGCACCCCAAGGGTGTGGCG
>CANKIV010000212.1 GCA_947482125.1 Alphaproteobacteria bacterium | reverse complement strand
TATTTCAGCTGGCTGAAGAATATTCGTCCGTGGTGCATTTCCCGCCAGCTCTGGTGGGGCCATCAGATTCCCATCTGGTATGACGCGGACGGCAAGATTTATTGCGCGGAAACGGAAGAAGAGGCGAAGGCCCAGGCCGGCGGCGCGTCGCTGACCCGTGATCCCGACGTGCTGGATACCTGGTTCTCCAGCGCGCTGTGGCCTTTCTCGACCATGGGCTGGCCGGAAGACACGATTGAACTGCGGCGCTTCTATCCCACCAGCGTGCTGGTGACCGGTTTCGACATCATCTTCTTCTGGGTGGCCCGGATGATGATGATGGGCATTCATTTCCTGGGCGAGGTGCCGTTCCGGACGGTTCTGATCCACAACCGCGTGCTGGACGAGCAGGGCGCGAAAATGTCCAAGACCAAGGGCAATGTGGTTGATCCCATCACCCTGATCGACGAGTTCGGCGCCGATGCGCTTCGCTTCACCGTGGCGCTGGCAGCGGGCCAGAGCCGCGACATGCGCATCGGCCCGACGCGGGTAGAGACCAACCGCAACTTCGCCACCAAATTGTGGAACACCTCGCGCTTCTGCGAGATGAATGGCTGCGTCACGGTGCCGGGGTTCGATCCGGCGACCGTCACCCAGACCGTTAACAAGTGGATCGTGGCCGAAACCGCCCGCGCGGTGGGCGACCTCACATCCGCAATCGAGGCGTTGCGCTTTAACGAGGCCGCGGCAATCGCCTATCACTTCGTCTATGACATTTTCTGCGACTGGTATGTCGAGATCACCAAGCCGATCTTCCAGTCCGGCGCCGAGGGTGTGAAAGTCGAAACCCGTGCCACCACCGCCTGGGCGCGTGACCAGATACTCAAGCTGCTGCATCCGTTCATGCCCTTCATCACCGAAGAGTTGTGGGCGGCGACGGCGCCGCGCGAAACCATGCTGGTCGTGGCGGAATGGCCCACGGTCAAGTCGGTGGGGGCGCAGGATGCCACCGCCGAAATGAACTGGGTGATCGATCTCATCAAGGGCGTGCGTTCGGTGCGTGCGGAAATGAACGTGCCGGCGGGCGCCAAGATTCCGATGCTGCTGACCGGCGCGGATGCGGCGGCCAAGGCGAGGCTGGCGGCGAACCAGGATGTGGTCCTGACCCTGGCGCGGCTGACCAGCGCCGAAATTGCCGACGCCATTCCCAAGGGCTCGGCCCAGTTCGTGCTGGGCGAGGCGGTCGTGGCCTTGCCGCTGGGCGATGTGATCGATTTCGCCAAGGAGCGGGCGCGGCTGGAGAAGGACCTGAAAAAGGCGGAAGAAGAAATCGCCCGTTTCGACGCCAAGCTGTCGAACGAGCAGTTCGTCTCCAAGGCGCCCGAAGAGGTGCTCGCAGAACAGCGCGAAAAGCGGGCCGAGGCGCAGGCGCTGGCGCAGCGCCTGCGCGAAGCGGTCGCACGGCTGTCGGAGTAGTGAGGAGTGGTTGGCCGGAGCCAACGAAATGGTCCGGTGGACCATTTCAAGCGACGAATGCCGCGAGCTTGGGCGAGCGGCCCTGGCCCCGAATAACCCTGTCGCCGTCACGGTTGCATCGCGGTGTTTACTCCCTAACTCTTGGACACAGTCCTGCCGGAGATTTCCATGCCGACCCTGTTTGATCCGCTGAAGGCGGGGGCGCTTCAGCTTCCCAACCGCATCATCATGGCGCCGCTGACGCGAAGCCGGGCCACGCCGGACACCCGCGTTCCCACGCCCCTGCAGGTGGAATACTACACGCAGCGCGCCAGTGCCGGACTGATCATCTCCGAAGCCACCAGCGTGCGCGCCATGGGCGTGGGCTATGCCGCCACGCCCGGCATCTGGTCCGATGAGCAGACCGAAGGCTGGAAAAAGGTCACCGACGCGGTTCACAAGGCCGGCGGCCGCATGGTGCTGCAGCTCTGGCATGTCGGCCGCATTTCCGATCCGATCTTCCTGAATGGCGCGCTGCCCGAAGCGCCCAGCGCCATCCGTCCCAAGGGGCATGTATCGCTGGTGCGCCCCGAAAAGGAATTTGTCACCCCGCGCGCGCTGGAGACATCGGAAATTCCCGCCGTGATCGCCGATTACAAACGCGGTGCGGAGAATGCGAAGAAGGCGGGTTTCGATGGCGTGCATATCCACGGCGCCAATGGCTATCTGCTGGACCAGTTCCTGCAGGATTCCACCAACCACCGCACCGACGCGTATGGCGGCAGTCTCGAGAAGCGCGCCCGCCTGATGCTGGAAGTCACCGACGCGGTCGCGGAAGTCTGGGGCGCCGACCGGGTGGGCATGCATCTGGCGCCGCGCATGGACAGTCACGACATTGGTGACAGCGACCGGCTGGGCACCTTCACCTATGTCGGGCGCGAACTCGGAAAGCGCGGCCTGGGCTGGATCGCGGCGCGCGAGGCGCGGATCGGGCCGGACACCAAGCTGGTGGACAGCCAGGGCCGTCCCAAGGAGGTCGCCAATCGCGACAGCATCGGCCCGGCGATCAAGGAAGCCTTCGGCGGCGTCTATATCGCCAATGAGAGCTTCGATCAGGCAGGTGCCGAAGCGGCGCTGGCCGATGGCGTCGCCGATGCTGTGGCGTTCGGAAAATTGTTCATTGCCAACCCCGACCTGCCAAAGCGATTCGCCACCGGCGCGCCGCTGAACCCATGGGACACCGCGACCTTCTATTCGGGCGGGGCGCAGGGATACACCGATTATCCCGCGCTATGACGACCGCAGTCATGCTGCGTTGCCGGATGGAACCTTAGTCCGGTGGGTACGTTTCTGTCCTGTGAGGGGGGAAACCGGCGTGGCCGAGTTTCCCGAAACAGGAGATACGATATGAGACATTTTGCCAAGATTGCCGCCGCTGCGGCCCTTGTTCTGGCTGCCGGAACCGTTTCGGCTTCTGCTGCCTGCAACAGCGATGCGTCCACGGAAACGGCGCTGGGTGCAGGCTCGGGCGCCTTGGTGGGCGGTCTTGCCTCCAACAGCATCGGCGGCGCATTGATCGGCGGCGTCGCCGGCGGACTGATCGGCAATACCATCGGTCATTCCAACAATCGTGCGGATTGCCGCCGCGCCACCACCCGCCGCGAATATCGCCGTGACCGCGAGACCTACTATCTCGATCGCGATGGCCGCCGTCACTATTACTATCGCTAAACCGCCAGTCTGAAATTAAAGCCCCGTCGGAGCGATCCGGCGGGGCTTTTTCTTTGGCGGGCGCTGGACGAGGGGTGCGAAAAGCAATCTTATACGACGCGATTTTCATTCATTTTCATCGAGGAGGACTTTCCATGCGTGCCATTGCTTTCGCAGCTGCGTTCATCGTCGCAGCCTGCGGTTCGGCATTTGCCCAGACAGCAGCGCCCGCTATGCGTGCGGTCGGCATGACCCTGTCCAGCCCGGATTTTCCGGACGGTGGCATCATCCCCGACCAGTTCACCGGCAAGGTGAATGTCCAGGGCCAGCCGCCCAAGGCGGTCTCGCCCGCGCTGATCTGGACCGGCACGCCCGCCGGCACCCAGAGCTTTGTCCTGATCATGCATGACCTGGATGTGATGGTGGGCAAGGGCACCGGCGACAACCTGCATTGGCTGGCGTTCAACATTCCCGGCACCGCGACCTCGCTGCCGCAGAATGTGCCCACGCTTCCGACACTGCCGGATGGCACCATCCAGCCGCGCAACCGCAATTCCAACGGCTATGGCGGGCCGGGCGCGCCCGCGCCGATCTATCATCACTATGTCTTCGGCATCTGGGCGCTGGACACCAAGCTGAACCTCACCGACACCGCCACCCGCGATGATGTGATGAAGGCCATGGACGGTCACGTCCTGGACAAGGGTTTCACGGTCGGCCGCTTCCACCGCTAGGCACTTTGCGAAAAGAGAAAGCCCCGGAGCGTTTTGCGCTCCGGGGCTTTTTTGTGCTTTCGCTCAGGCCAGATCGAAACGGTCCAGGTTCATTACCTTGGTCCAGGCCGCGACAAAATCCTTCACGAACTTTTCTTTGGAGTCGGATTGGGCATAGACCTCGGCCAGCGCCCGCAGCTGCGAGTGCGAACCGAAGATCAGGTCGGCGCGGGTGGCGGTCCATTTCTTCGCCCTGGTCTTGCGGTCCAGGCCCTCGAAGCTGTTCTCGCCGGTCGGGTTCCACACCGTGTCCATGCTGAGCAGGTTGACAAAAAAGTCATTGGTCAACGTGCCGGCCGTGGCTGTGAAGACACCGTCCTTGGATACGCCCGCACCCAGCACCCGCAATCCGCCGATCAGGACCGTCATTTCCGGCGCCGTCAGGGTCAGAAGCTGCGCCCGGTCCACCAGCGCCTCTTCCGGCGCCATCAGTTGCAGCCCTGAGGTGCGATAGTTGCGAAAGCCTTCGGACAGAGGCTCCAGCGGCGCAAAAGACGCCGCATCGGTCTGCTCCGCGCTGGCATCACCGCGACCGCCCGTGAAAGGCACCGTCACATCGACGCCGGCTGCCTTCGCCGCTTGTTCCACACCGACATTGCCCGCCAGCACGATCAGGTCGGCGATGCTCACCTTGCCGGATTCCTTCTGGATGGCTTCCAGCCTGGCCAGCACCTT
>CANKIV010000211.1 GCA_947482125.1 Alphaproteobacteria bacterium | reverse complement strand
TTCACCACATCGTGATAATCATCACCCTGGGCATAGACAGAGATCGCCGCCCGGTCCCGCTGCTGCAGGATCGCCAGCGGATCGTCTGCCGCTTCCGGTCCGTAATTGATCCCCAGCATGATCACGCTTCGGGCGGCTGGCCACATTTCCTGCGGATCGGCCCGCCAGGTGGCGCGCTGCGCCATCCAGTCCATTTCGCCATGATGGCCGGCGTCCAGGAACGCACCCAGTCGCGCGGCATTTTGCGGCGCGGCCTGCGCGCCGGCAAAACGCACGGCATCGAAGCCTTCGGCTCTGGCGCGCGCCTTTATCTGGTCAGAAATCGAGTTCGGCATAATGGGCCACCGGCGGCTGGCCCGGCACGCGGTCGGCCAGGATGGACCGGAAAGCGGGCCGCGACTTCATCCGCACATACCATTCATTGGCCGCGGGAAAATCATGCCACGGCACTTCGCCGAAATAGTCCAGGGTGGACAGATGCGCCGCCACCGCCAGATCGCCCAAGGTGGTCTCGCGGCAGGCGAGGTTGCCATTGGTTTCCGCCGCCTTGCCGATGGCGGCCAGCGCGGTCTTCAACTCTTCGCGTCCGGCGCGGATCACATTCATGTCTGGCGCGCGCGAAAATCCGGCGCCGGTATATTTGGGGGCGGCCTTCTCGTAAACGATGCGCTGGGTCACCTGTTCGTGGAACGGGCCCATGGCCCAGTCCACCCAGCGCAGGGCGCCGCGCCGCGCCGCATCGTCGGCGGGGGCCAAAGGATAGTCGGGATAGTGATGCTCGAGATGATCCAGGATCGCCCATACGCCTTCGATCGAAGTTCCATCCATATCGACAAAGATGGGCATGGGATTCTTGGGGTCTTCGGCCAGCTTGGGATCGCAGGCCACGCGCTTTTCCCCCACCATCAGGCGGGCAAGGCGGCAACTGGGCGACAGCATCAAATGGATCAAACGGCGCATGGGCGGGTTTTGTAAGCGAGGCCGCTATTTAACGCAAAAGTTCAGTCCGTCGCGCACCACCATGGCGCTGCGGCCCTGCAAATTCGCGGCCCGGCGGGCGACATAGCGGCCCGGCCTTGCGGCCCGCCAGCGGTGGGGATTGGGCAGGATGGCGGCCAGTCGCGCCGCCTGGGCGCTGGTCAGCGAACTGGCGTCTGTGCCGAAATAGGTCCGCGCCGCCGCTTCGGCGCCGAAGATGCCATCGCCCCAGTCCACCAGATTCAGATAGGCCTCCAGGATTCGCTGCTTGGGCCACAAGGCCTCGATCAGCACCGTCAGATAGGTCTCCAGCCCCTTGCGGATCCAGCTGCGCATCGGCACCAGGAACAGGGTGCGCGCCGCCTGCTGGGAAATGGTGCTGGCCCCGCGCAACCGCTTTTTGGGGTTGCGCTGGTGGTCCTTCATGGCCTTGTCGATGGCCTCCCAGTCGAAGCCGTTGTGGCGGCAGAAATTCTGGTCTTCCGCCGCGATCACCGCCCGCTCCAGCCGGGGCGAAATGTCCCCGGACCAGACGTAATGCACGCCCTTGCCCGTCACGAGGCTGCGCAGCATGTCCGGCGTACCGGGGATGGGCACGAAGCGGAAGATCAAAAGAAGAAGAATGGGGGCCGGGACCAGAAGGCTGAGCAGGACCAGGCAGCTGCGCCACAGCCAGCCACGCCCTCTCCAGACCCTCGCGAATCTTCCCACGCCCATGGCCCACCATACCAAAAAGTCATGCGCCGCGCCGATGGCATGGCGCCCCGCGGAATGATAGGTGTTTGACCGGTTTTCCAAGGCCCGCGCATGAGCAATTCCCTTCTGGCCGTCATCCTGGGCATCATCGAGGGCCTGACCGAATTCCTGCCGGTTTCCTCCACCGCCCATCTGCTGATTGCCGAACAGGTGCTGGGCTTTCACGCCCCCGGCGAGGTTTTTCCCGTCGTCATCCAGCTTGGCGCGATCCTGGCGGTGGTGGCGGTGCATTGGCGCAAATTCCTGGACGTGACGATCGGGCTGCCGACCTCTCCCGATGCCCGGCATTTCACGCTGACGGTGCTGATCGCCTTTGCGCCATCGGTGGTGGCGGGCCTGCTGCTGCACGGCTTCATCAAGAATGTCCTGTTCACGCCGGGCGTGGCGGCGCCGGTGATCGGCTTCTCGCTGCTCGCGGGCGGCATATTGATCTTGGTGCTGGAGCGGATGCGCCCCGCGGCGCGCTTCAGCGATGGCGATCGCCTGCCTTACAAGAAGGCTTTCCAGATCGGCCTGTGCCAGGTGCTGGCGATCTTTCCCGGTGTGTCGCGTTCCGGCGCCACCATCCTGGGCGGTGAACTGTTGGGCGTGTCGCGGCCGGCAGCGGCGCTTTTCACCTTCTATCTGGCGGTGCCCACCATGCTGGGGGCCACTGTGCTGGATATCTACAAAAGCCGCGATGCGCTGGCCGCCGCCGCCTGGAACGACATCGCCATCGGCTTTGTTGTGTCCTTCGCCGTGGCGCTGGTGGTGGTCAAAGGCTTTATCGGCTTCATCAGCCGCTATGGCCTTGCGCCGTTCGGCTGGTACCGGATCGTGGCAGGGCTTGCGATACTGGGCTATCTAGCTTTGGCTTAGCTGGCTCGCATCGGTGGCGTATTCGCCCTTGGCCCGGAAGCGCCAAAGGTAGGACGGGATTACCGCCTCCGCCGAGGTCGGCGTGATGCCCAGGTCGGCCAGGCCGGCGGCGGTCGGCGCCACGACATTGTCCTTCTTCAGCAGCTTCACCTGATCCATGGTCAGGATCGGGTTGGGCAGAAGCTGCAGGAACGCCGCCTGCACGCTCGCCAGCGCGAAGGGCAGGGGCGCCAGCAGGCGCTTGCGTCCGGTTTCGCGCAGGATCATCTGCAGCAGTTCCTTGAAGGAATAGATGCTGGGTCCGCCCAGTTCAAAGCTGCGGCCGCGCGCTGCCGGGGAGATCAGGCTGGTGACGATTGCCGCCGCGACGTCACCCACAAAAACGGGCTGGAAGCGGGTATGGCCGCCGCCCACCAGCGGCAGCACGGGCAGGAAGCGCGCCATGCCGGCGAACTTGTTGAAGAAGCCGTCTTCCGGCCCGAAGATGATGGAAGGGCGCAGGATCACCGCGTTCGGGAACGCTTCGCGCACGGCCTGCTCGCCTTGCGCCTTGGTGACGGCATAGTCGGAATCGCTTTCGGCATCGGCGCCGATGGCCGAGACATGCACCAGCGAAGTCACGCCCGCGGCCGTGGCGGCCTGCGCAATATTGGCGGCGCCTGTGGCCTGCACGTCTTCAAACGTCTGGCCCTTCTGGAACAGGATGCCGGTCAGGTTGATGACGGCGTCGGCGCCAGCCACAGCGGCGGCGACGCTGTCAGCCTCGGCCACGTCGCATTTGACGAAATCGATCTGGCCGACCGTGCCCAGGGGCCGCAGGAAGAAGCCGCGGGCAGGGTGCCGTGTGGCGATCTTGATGCGCCAGCCGGCCTTGGCCAGCGCCCGCACCGTGTGGCGGCCCAGAAAGCCGGAACCCCCGAAAATCGTCACCAGTTTCGTGTTCATGTCGCTCGCGTCCCAAATCAGCCCCCTTATAGAAGTGGGCGGGGCCCGGAGGCAATTTAGGCCGGGCGGGAGCGGGTGGAACAGGGCTTTTTCCGCCCCGAATCCGGGAATTGACTTGGGGCGGGAGCGCCCCTAAACATCGCGCCCTTGCTCGGACGGCTTCTCAAAAGCGGCTGCCCGATGTGCCCAGATGGCGGAATTGGTAGACGCACTAGTTTCAGGTACTAGCGCTGCAAGGCGTGGAGGTTCGAGTCCTCTTCTGGGCACCATTTCTACACTCGGCGATGTTCGCCACCGTTCGCTGAAAGCGAGATATCCAACATAATAATGGGTTTAGGGTTTGCGGGGGTTCGCCCGCGCGCTTGGCTACCCGTGCGGATTGTTGGTATTTTGTTGGTACCAACAAACCGACGTTCTCATTTCTGTTGGCACGAAATCGCCTTTCGTTCGCGAGGTGTTCGATGCCCCCTGGCCCGAGGGCAGACGCGCCAGAGGGGCCATCTTGGGCCGCATTTTTCGGTTTAAAACAGAGAGATCGAGTGAAATGAAAATCACCGAAGTTCGCGCCCATGTCCTAGAGGCGAGACTCAGTCAGCCTTTTGCCTATTCCCGCGCCCGCTACACCACCCGAACCACAATGGTCGTGGAGATCGAAACCGATGTCGGTCTCGTCGGATGGGGTGAGTGCTATGGACCGGCAAGGATAAACGCGGCGGTAGTGGAAAGCCTTTCGACGCTTCTGATTGGGCAGGATCCCATGAGAGGTGAGTGGATTTGGCGGGAGATATATGCCCGCTATCGGGATCACGGGCAAAAAGGCTCGATCATCCAGGGGCTCAGTGGAATCGACATCGCACTCTGGGATCTGAAAGGAAAATTCCTTGGCCAGCCGATACACCGACTGATGGGCGGCCCCTTGCGGTCCGAGGTGCGCGCCTATGCCACCGGCCTTTATCGCCGCGATGAGGGCAGACCGGATGTGTACCTCGCCGAAGAAGCGGCGGGATATGCCAGCGAAGGCTTCAATGCGGTGAAGTTGAAAGTCGGTTTCGGCGTTGCCGAGGA
>CANKIV010000210.1 GCA_947482125.1 Alphaproteobacteria bacterium | reverse complement strand
CTTTGTCGCCGAGGATGGCGAAAAGGGCATCGACAATGCCCTGTACCGGGCCTGGGGCTGCGACGCGCCCTGGCGCGGCAATGGCAACGCCACCTTGCACCTGCGCGCCAACGACAAGATGCAGGGCGGTCTTTATACGGTGGTGATCCGCGTCTCGGGCAACAAGGACCCGATGAACGACGACAATGCCACCCTGGAGATCGGTTATTCCCCGGACAAGATCACCAAGAACGCTCGCGGCGACGTCGCGGCCGATTTTTCCTACCGCATCGTCAAGAGCGAGCAGTACACCAAGCTGAAAGCCAAAATCCGCAATGGCGTGGTCGAGACCGAACAGGTCGCCGAGCTGCATGCGCCGCGCCTGGCCTGGTTCTACGACCATGCCGGCGACGCCGATTTTCGCAAGGGCAAGATTCGTCTCGACATAGGTGCGGACGGCAATGCCAAGGGCCTGATCGGCGGCTATCGCAACTGGCGCGAACTCTATACGGAAAACACCTTCGCCCAGGACGGCGGCCAGCAGGGCATCCGCGAGCATGAGGACCATGTCGCGCTGTACTACGCGCTCAAGCGCAATGCGGACGGCATGCCCGACCCGAAGACGGGCGAGAAGATGGGGATTTCCTCCACCTACCGGATTACCGCCATGCCGGCCTATGTCGTCGATCCGGAAAAGCCGGTCGGCGTCACGGTCCTGGCGGCGGAGGAGCGGCGCAAGGGCGCGTTCCTCGCCATCCGGGCGAATACCATCAAGTCCACCCTGACCAAGGTGGTGCAGGGCGTGCCGCCCGGCACCTCGCAAGGCGCCTTCCCGGCGCTGGAGCGCAATATCGAGGACCTGCCGAGCAAGGAATTTTTCCTGACGACGCTGGATCGCCCGCACTATGCCAACGAAGCGGCCATCTTGCGGAACGGGCGGGGCAACCGGTTCGACGAGGAGTTGCCCGAGGCGCCCAAGCCCCAGCCGGACGCCAAACCGGCGCCCGACAAGCAGGTGAAGAACGAAGCGGCGCCCGCGCAAGTGGCGGACGCGCGTCCCCAGTAAGGACGACGGTTGATAACCGCCGGTCCGCGTCGGGCGGGCCGGCGGTTTTTATTTGCGGATTTGGGTCAACGCGGATTTGCGGACCTTGGCGACCACATTGTATTCGGAATCCACCACTTCGGCGATTTCATACTGCATGGCCGTGCCCAGGACGGGGGCGATTTCCTGGGGCGTCAGCTGATAGGTCGCCGCCAGCCAGCGGCTCATTTCCGTGGTCGCGCTTTTCATGGCGGCATCCAGGGTGACGCCCGTCCCCATGATCATCATGAAATCGGCATTCTCGACCCGGGCCTGGCCACCTGCCTGGCCTGGAATCACATCCACGGTGAACTGCACGTCCATGGATGTCTCAAGGCCCTGTCCCGGCAATTCGCCGTCGCCCTGCTGGGCATGGCCATCGCCCATGAACAGCAGTGCGCCCGGCTGAAACACCGGCAGATAGACCGTCACACCTTCGCGCATTTGGGCGGTGTCCAGATTGCCGCCATAGGGCCCCAGGCGGCCGCTGACGAACACCTCATCGCGCGGCGGCGCCACGCCCACCCCGCCCAGCATGGGGTCCAGCTTGACCTTGTAAGCGGCCAGCTTGCCTGTGGGATTGATGATGGTGGCCACGCCGGCCGCGGCATCGATCTTCCACTGGGTAAAGCCGCTTTCGAACTTGGCCAGTTCCCGCAGATAGCCCGGCTCCAGCGCGTTGCTGGAAATCAGGTTGCTCTGATAGGCGGTGTCCCGGTTGGTGCGGATACGGTCCAGGCGGACCACCAGCGTGTCGCCCGGCATGGCGCCTTCGACATAGAAGGGCCCCGTCTGCGGATTGCCGCGCGGGGCCCGCGGCTTGCCGTCCTTGTCGAAGCCGCGGCTGTCCAGCGTGTGGGTCTTGACACTGTCGCCGGGGAATATCCGCAAGGCCGGCGGGATCGCGCCCGAGAAAAACGTATGGAATTTTTCCGGCTGGAAGTCATGGACGACAGCCGTGCGCGGCCGCGCGGCGGGCCGCCTGCCCTGCAAGGTGACCGGTATGTCCTGTAGCGTGCCGCTGCCAGTCAGCTGCCCGCCCGACAGGCGAAGGACAAAGGATCCGCAAGGCTTGCCATTGTCCTCGCACGTCAGATGCAGGCCGTCTTTCTCCGCATTGCCGGAAAACAGTGACTTCTGATTGTAGGTAGCGACGGTGCGGCCGTTGCGCTCCTCGATGGAGAGGCGGCCGTCGACCATGGGTAGATAATAATTCTTCTGTCCGAATTGCCGGACCGCGACTTCCCAGGTCCCGGCATAGCCGGTCTGTGCCAGGGCCGGCGCGCCAGCCGACATCAACAAGATCAACGATAATGAAACAGACCGGATCATGCTTTCAGCCCCCATGTGCCCAAAACACTATAGACCGGCGGGCGGGATCAGCGCAGGCCCTTGAAGGTGAATTTCTGCACCCGGCCGTCGCGGCCATCACCGGTATAGATGTTTCCCTTGGAATCGGTGGCGATGATGTGCAGCCCCAGAAACATGCCCGGCTGGGCGCCGACATGGCCGAACTTGCTCGACGGTATTTCCTGCAAGGTCTGGCGGTCCAGCACGCGGATGCTCTGCTGATGGCCTTCGCAGACATAAAGAAACCGCTGCTCCTTGTCGCCGGACAGCGCCACGCTGTTCACGGTGCCGAAGCCTTCCATGGGAACTTCCCTGGCGACAAAGGCTTCCTTGATGAACTTGCCGTCCAGGGTGAAGGCCTGGACGCGGTTGTTGTTGCGGTCGGCGACATAGACGATCCCGTCATGGGAGATGGTCAGTCCGTGCACCAGGTTGAACTGTTGCGGTACCGGGTCATAGGTCCGCGCCTTGGTGGCGCTGTCGTCCGGCGCCTTGCCATAGGCGCCCCACATCCGCTTGAAGGCTCCGGTGTCGGCGTCGATCACGATCACGCGCCGGTTGCCGTAGCCGTCGGAAATGAATATCTCGTTGGTCTTGGCCCAGTAGACCGGCTGGGAGGGGTGATTGAAGTTCGCGGTATCCAGGCTGCCCTTGCTCTGGCCGGACTTGCCGACCTGCATCAGGAATTTGCCGTCATTGGTGAATTTCAGGCATTGATTGTCGTCCAGATTGGCCTTGGCATCGCGGCCATTGCCGCAGATCCAGACATTCTCCTTGGAATCGACCGCGATCCCGTGTTCGGAGACCGGCCAGTCGAACTTGGCGCGCTCGGCATCGCTCATCATGAAGGGCCCACCCCAGCCGCGAATGAGTTTGCCGCTGGGATCGAATGCCACCACCGAGGGGGCCGGGACGCCGGATTCTTCGCGCGGCGGTTCATCCAGCTGCGGCACCACCCGGCGGGGGCGGGAGATCACCCAGATATTGTCATGGGCATCGACAGTCAGGCCGGCGACCTGTCCGAAGAAATAGCCGTGCGGCATTTGTTTGGGCCAGTTGGAATCAACTTCAAATCGCGGCGCGGTCTGCGCCTGGGCCGAGGCCGTGAGAGCGGCCCAGCCGAACAGAACGGATGTCACCCAAATGCCTGTTTTCATGGTTTTTCTCTTTTTCGTGGCAAGGCGCGAGGATGCCATACGCCACGAAAAGGATAAATCATGCGCTGCAGCAACGGCGCCGAAGTGGCAGAAAACTGGAACAGGCCGGGCACTTGGGTCATACTGCGACCAAGAAGAACAAGAAGGGGAGGCTGAGATGGCACGCCTTTTTTCAAAGCGCCTTTGGCGGTTTTGCCTGCTGGCGCTGACCACGCTGCCGGGACCTGCGCTGGCGCAAAGCTATCCTGTCTTTGAGGTGGACTTCAGCTGGCCCAGGCAACTGCCGCACGGCTATGTCTTTGGTCCCAGCGGCGGCGTTACGGTCGATGCCAAGGGTCATATCTGGGCCTATTCCCGCCCGACGCAGCTTCGGATTGCCATAAACGACCCGCCGGAAGAGGAATCCGGCGTGCCGGCGCCGTCGGTGATCGAACTGACCCCCGACGGGCGCTTTGTCCGCGGCTGGGGCGGCAAACTCGCCATGAGCAAGGCCGATCTCGCCAAATTCGACTGGCCGATCCAGGAACACGGCATTGCGCTGGACGGCAAGGACCGCGTCTGGGTGTGCGGCAATGGCCGTGATCCCCAAGGCGAGAAAGAAAAGCGCAGCAGGGAAGACAATCAATGCCTGGTGTTCACCACCGAAGGAAAATTCGTGATGCAGGTGGGCAAAGCCGGGCAGAACAAGGGCAGCCTGGACACAGAGAATCTCGGCCGTCCGTCGCAGCCGATCTATTGGGCCAAGACCAACGAGATGTTCATCTCCGACGGCTACGGCAACCGGCGCGTGGTGGTGTTGGACGCCGATACCGGCAAGCTCAAGCGGTTCTGGGGCGCCTATGGCAAAAAGCCGGATGACAGCTATTCCAGGGACAGGGTGTATAAACCTGTGCAGCAGCAGTTCAACCTGCTGCACGGGATGGGCATCTCACAGGACGGCATCGTCTATGTCGCCGACCGCAATGCCAACCGCGTCCAGTCCTTCACCCTGGACGGCAAATTCCTGAACGAAAGCGTGATCGGTCCCAACGCGCCCATGACGGGCAATGGCTCCGCCTTCGGCGTCGCCTTTT
>CANKIV010000209.1 GCA_947482125.1 Alphaproteobacteria bacterium | reverse complement strand
GGGGCGGGGCGCTGGGCCCGGCATCGGACATCGCCCGCTTCTATGACGAATTCCTGTTCAAGCGCGGCCGCATCCTGAAACCGCAGACGGAAGCGATGATGATCGTCAACCAGGCGCCGCCGGGCGTGAAGCCGGCGGGCCTGGGCTTCGGTCTGCCGCCGGGAGCGGGCTCGCCGGCCTGTGGCCCCGCCACCTTCGGCCACAATGGCTCAACCGGCACCTTGTCCTGGGCCGATCCGGACACGGGCACCATCTGCGTGGTGCTGACCACGCTGTACGAGGCCTCCGTGCGCCCGCACCCCATCCGCCTGGTGTCGGATGTGGTGGCGCAGGCGGTGACGAAGGCCTAGCGCTTGGTGCGCTTGGCCATCTCGTCCAGATATTCCTGGATCTGCGGACGTGCCACCGGCAGCTTGTCGATATTCTGGCGCAGATAGCCCGCGAAATCGGCTTCGATTTCCGGCGTCCAGGGCCGGTCGATCTGGCCGGCGGTGTAGGTTTTCTCGTTCAGGCGCAGATGCCCGAAAATGTCGCGCAGCCGGATGCGTTCGGACTGCCTGACAACACGTTCGGCCAGTTGCGCCGGTATGAAGATCACCCCCCCGTCACGCACCAGCACCACATCGCCCGGCATCACCGCCGCCTTGCCGATGCGGGTGGGCGCATTGATCGATATCATCGTGGAATTCAGCGGACGGGGCTCCTCGATGCGGCCGAAGTGGTGCGATGGATCGTAAGAACGCGCCACGGTGACGAAATTGGGCAGTTCGCGGATTCCGTTGATGTCGCGGACGGCGCCGTCATAGACGATGCCGTTGCCCGACCGCGCATAGATCGCATTGGCGACATTGTCGCCGATCGAGGGACCATCCTTCTTCAGGCCGAAATGGTCGCTGACGTAAACGTCGCGCGGTTGCAGCATGTCCACCGGCCAGGCATTGGGGGCGCCCTTGCGCTTGTCTGCCAGGCCGTCGGCTTCGATCACTTTTTGCAGGTCCAGGCGCCCGGGAATCCAGCTGGAGGTCAGGGCGCGGCCTACCATGATCTTGCCGGCAAACAGGTCAGTCGCCCAGCCATCTTCATACTGATTGTCAAAGCCGGCACCGCGCAGGATGGACCAGGCTTCCTCCAGCGTGACGGTCTTCATCCGGTCCAGGACATTGTCCGGCACCTTGGGACGGCCGTCGGGGAAACGCTCGCCCTTCCATTCCGGGCTGTTATGGATGACTTCGTCCGGTGTGTAGAAGCTCTGGTGCGCCACTGCGGCGGCAGACGTGGAGAGCAGGACGGCCAGCGCCAGCGAAAATCTTTTCATCTTTTACCCCTTGCGATTGCGCAGTTTTTATCACGGCCTGATGCGTGCGGGAATGCGCACTGACATTCCATCAGTGTGAAGTTTTTCTCTTTTCCCGCCGGACACGTTAGGCTGTCCGCAAAAATCGGGAGGGACACATGGATCGCCGTTCTTTTGTCGGTGGTGGCGCCGCCGCCTTCTATGCCGCCCTGCTGGGCAATGCCAAAGCCGCCGGCACCTCGCGCGCGCCCAGACTTCGCATCCGCGAAGTGCGCGCCATCCGGCTCAGGGGCGGTTTCAATCCCCGTTTTGTGCGCATCTATACCGAGGAGGGCCTGACCGGCACCGGCGAGTTCGTCGACACGATGGGCGCCGAATACATCATCAACAACAACTTCAATGTGATGCTGAAGGGTCGCGACCCGCTGGAAATCCAGAGCATCCTCGCCGATTTCAACGGCTATCGCCGCATCAATCTGGGCGGCCCGCCGTCGGTGGTCTTCATCAAGGGCAATGGTGGCCCCTACCTCACGGCCGTGTCCGGAGTCGAGATGGCGCTGTGGGACCTGGCGGGCAAGGCGCTGGGCCTTCCCATCCACCAGCTCCTGGGCGGCAAGATTCGCGACCGGGTGCCAGTCTATCTCCATGCCGCCAATCCCAAGGAGGGGCGCGATCTGGTCAACCGCCTCAAGCTCAGGGCGCTGAAGGTGGGGCTGGATTATTCCAACGACGACTGGTCCATCAACAAGGGCTTTGAGAAGGGCAAGCGCTTCGGCCTGCACCTGACCAACAACCAGGTCGACGACACGGTGAATTTCTTCGCCGGCTTCCGCAAGGAGCTGGGGCTGGACACCGAACTGGGGCTGGAACTGCACGCCCATTACGACCTGGAAGGCGGCTTGAAGATTTGCCAGCAGGTGGAGCAATACCGCCCGCTTTTCGTGGAAGAGCCCACCACCAGCGACAATGTCGAATCCATGCTGCGTATCCGCAACAACAGCCGCGTGCCAATCGCTGCGGGCGAGAATATCTACACCCGCGCCGGTTTTCGCCCCTTCCTGGAAAAACAGGCGCTGTCCATCATCCAGCCTGACTTCACCAAGGCGGGCGGCTTGATGGAGGGCCTCAAGATCGCCGCCATGGCCGAAACCTACAATGTGGCGGTCGCCCCCCATGGCGTCTGCACGCCGCTGGGCACTGCCGGCATCAATCATGTCTGCGCCGTGATGCCCAATTTCCTGATCCAGGAATTCACCCATTACGAGAACAAGCAGTTCACCGAATTGTGCGAGCCGGTAAAGCTGGACGCCGACGGCTGCCTGGCGGTGTCCAACGCGCCGGGCATCGGTGTCGAGCTCAACGAGGCGGCGGTGAAGGAACGGCTGGAGCCGGAATTCAAGATGCTGTGACGGGCGGATTTTTTACGGTTCGCTAACCTTCGAATGCGGGGGTTTCGGCGTGAATTTCTCCGCCGAAAGCCATTAAGCCTCCCATCATCATTGCTATCTAAAGTCACCCTGTGCGGGGCCATTGCTCCGCGAGGGACCGCAGGCCTTGAAGAATTCGCTATCCATTCGCACGCTGCTGTCGGGCATCACCGGCCTGCTGGTCGTCATGCTGGTGTCGACTTTTGCGATTTCCGCGAACGATGCGTTCAAGCGCAAGCGGGAGGCGGCACACACGCTTTCCATCGTCAACCTTACGCGCAACACGCTTTCCGCCAGGGAAAGTATCCGGATCGAGGGCGGGGTGGGGCATGCCGCATTGGCGGCGCCGGAAGCGGCAAGCGCTGACGTGATCGCGCGCATGTTCCACCTGCGCGCCCAAACCGAGGCGGCGGTCATTGCGATGGCCGATCAGTTTCGAAGCCAGCTGGCGAAGGGGACATCACCCGCGCTGACCGAGCTTCTCGCCAGCAAGGCCGGCTATGACCTGGTTTTCCCGCCGGCGGTTGCCGCCGCCCAGGTGCCCAGGGCGCAGCGTTCACAAAAGCCGCTGGCGGATTGGCACGTGGCGGCCGAAAGGCTTACGGCCGCGGTGGACAGGCTGTCGAACACGCTGACGCGTGACAGGCACCCCGCCGATACGTTCATCAGCAACATGATGTGGCTCAGCGATGCGGTCTGGCTTGTGCGCCTGGACGCCGGAAGCGACCGCGGCAGCACCGGCGTTGCAATCCGGGAAGGCCGCAGGCTCTCGACCACCAGCAGCCGGCAGTTCGATGAATCCACACGCAGGATCGATGCGCGCTGGGCCGAGATCGAGGAGTATGCCGCGCACGCCAGCGTACCGCCCCAGCTCCATGCGGCGATCGAGCAGGCGAAGAATGCCTATTTCGTCCGCTTCCGCGCGGTGCGCGCGAAAGCCATTGCCGATTTGACCGCGGGAAATTCCGTTCCGATATCCGGATATGGCTGGCTCAAAGTATCCAACCCCGGCCTGGACAGCATCATGGCGATATCCAAAGTCGCTCTCGACCTGACAGAAGCGCATGCGGCGCAGCAGGCAGAGAGCGCGGCCCGGAATTTCTATTTCGCCATCGCGCTGATGATTCTCTCGATCGGGCTTGCGTCCTTCACCACGATGTATGTCTTGTGGCGGGTCATCAGGCCGCTCAATCGCATAACGCAGACGATGAAGACCGTCACCGCTGGTGACCTGGAGCAGGTGGTTCCCTTCACGGACCGCCTTGACGAGATCGGCCAGTTTTCACGTGCGGTGGGCATGTTCCGCGATAGCGCCGCCCAGCATTTGCGCCTGAAAAGCGAGATGATACAGAGCCAGGCCGCCAAGGACCTGGCCGAAAAGGCGAACCGGACAAAGTCGGAGTTCCTGGCAAATATGAGCCATGAGCTGCGCACGCCGCTCAACGCGATCATCGGATTTTCCGAAATGATCACAACGGAAGTGTATGGTCCCGGCCTGCCGCGCTATCGCAATTACGCCAAGGACATTCATGGCGCGGGCAAGCATCTGCTGTCGCTGATCAACGACATACTCGATCTTTCGAAAGCGGAAGCGGGCAAGCTTGATCTTCAGTTTGAGCAGGTCGATCTGGCTGAGGTGATCCAGGAAAGCATGCGGTTGGTGTCCGACCAGGCGGCGCAACGCAATCTGCGCCTCGCGCTCGACATCAGCGCTCTGCCGCCACTGCACATCGACAGATTGCGCACCAAGCAGATTTTGCTCAACCTGCTGTCCAACGCCATCAAGTTCACCCCGGAGAATGGCAGCATATCGGTAAAGGCCGATCGCGATGCGCAGGGCCGAGTCGTCATTCTGGTGCGTGATACCGGCATAGGCATCGCACCCGAGATGATTGCGATGGCGTTCGAGCCCTTCCGGCAGATCGATTCCACCCTGGCGCGGAAATCGGAAGGGACGGG
>CANKIV010000208.1 GCA_947482125.1 Alphaproteobacteria bacterium | reverse complement strand
CGGCGTTATATTTCCAGGGCTGGCTGCCGCCGATCCTGGGCCTGGTATGGTGCCTGGGACGCATTCTCTATGCCACCGGCTACGTGTCATCGCCGAACAAGCGCTATCCCGGCTACGTGCTCACCGTCACCTCGGCATTTGCGCTGATCGTGCTGGCCGCCATCGGCCTGTTCGGAGCCTGGACCGCCAGCGCCGTCTAACGCTTTACGATAGAGTCAATCTCGACCAGCTGCTCCAGCAGCGCGGGGAAATCCTTGAGCTTGACCATGTTGGGGCCATCCGAAGGCGCGTTGTCAGGGTCCTGATGCACTTCCATGAAGACGCAGGCGACCCCTGCCGCCACCGCGGCGCGCGCCAGGTATGGCACCATGGTGCGGTCACCGCCTGATTTGTCGCCCTGTCCGCCCGGCTGCTGCACCGAATGGGTGGCGTCGAACACCACCGGCGCACCGAAGCCCGCCATGATGGGCAGTGCGCGCATGTCGGACACCAGCGTGTTGTAGCCGAAGGAAACGCCGCGCTCGGTCACCAGCACATTGGGATTGCCGGCGCCGGTGATCTTGGCGATCACATTCTTCATGTCCCAGGGCGACAGGAACTGGCCCTTCTTCACATTGACGCATTTGCCGGTATGGGCGGCGGCGACCAGAAGATCGGTCTGGCGCGACAGGAAGGCGGGAATTTGCAGCACGTCCACCGCCTGCGCCACCGCGGCGCACTGGTCGCGTTCATGCACATCGGTCAGCACCGGCAGGCCGAACTTGGACCGGATGTCGGCGAAGATCGGCAAAGCGTTTTCCAACCCCATGCCGCGCGCCGTGGACGCGCTGGTGCGGTTGGCCTTGTCGAAGCTGGTCTTGTAGATCAGCCCGACGCCCAACCTTGCGCAAGCTTCCTTCAGCGCACCGGCCATGTCGAAGGCATGGCTGCGGCTTTCCAGCTGGCAAGGGCCGGCGATGATGGTGAGCTTCCTGGCGTTGCCGATCTCGACATCGCCGAGCGAGACGGTGCTGTTGGGGTTCATGGCGCCCTTTTACGTGACACGGCAGCGCGGGGCAAACCCCTCCCCTGTGCGCGGGGCCAGCGAAGACCGGAGGGTTAAGGAGCGCCGGTGGCGGCAGCGATGCTGAGCGGCGTGGACAAGGGGCCGAGCAGGCTCATGGCGTCCGCGAACAGGGTATTGTTCACCCGCACCACATCGCCCGGATAGATCGGGGTCGAACGGTCGGTCGGCATCTTAATTTCCGTGTTGCTGCCTTCGCGGCGGACATAGATCGAGCTTTCGATCGCGCTGGGCGTAAAGCCGCCGGCCAGGGCGATGGCGTTCAGGGCATTCATGTGATTGACGTAGGGGTATTCGCCGGGCTTGGTGACGGCGCCGATAATGTAGAAGGGCCGGTAGGTCGAAACCTGCACCGAGACACGCGGCTGCCTGAGATATCCGCGCGACAGCGAACTGCCGATGGCGGCTTCGAGCTGGGTCGAATTCAAGCCGGCGGCGCGCACCTGGCCGATCAGCGGCAGGCGCAGGAAACCGGTGCCGTCAATCGTATAGTCGCCGGAGAGATCGGCTTCCTCGAATACGGTGAGCTTGAGCTTGTCGCCCGCGCCCAGCACATAGTCCGAATTTTCGCGACGGACACCCGGATACTCGCCGGTCTGGTAATAATTATAGGCCGTGTCCTGCGGATGGGTCGGCTGCGCCGGGGCCATGCCCTGGCCGGGCTTGTAGCCATACCCCGTCGCAGCGGCGACCTGCGGCTGATAGCGGGGCTGCTGATACGCAGGCTGGGGTCGATAGGCGGGCTGCGCATAAGCGGCGGGAGCCGCGGGCGCGACATAGCCGCCGGCGGCCGGCATATAGCCGTCGGACGCGGGCGCCGCAGTGGCGGTCGGCATCGGCGCATAGGTGCTGACAGGCGCGGCGCCGTAACCGGGGGCCGGTTGCGGCGGGTAATAGCCACCGCCGACCGGCGCGGCATTGTAACTGTTGTTGGCCGCAGCGGCCGGGCCATAGGTGCCGCCGCCGACAGGCTCGGGCACAGCAACGCGGCCGTAATTCGAAATCCCGCTGGAATTGGAAATGCCGCCGGCGGCCGGCAGAGGCTGGATGCCATAGCCGTCCAGGTTTTCGGCGCGCGTCGGCGCGAAAACCGCCAGCACCAGGATGGCGGCGACCACCGCAATGCCGGCGGTGCGCACAAGGAATGGAGAGACGGACTGGACCATGGCCCAATCCTATAGGGGCGCGTCTTACTTATTTCCTACGGGCTTTAAGGTTGCAGTTAAGGAACCATTAAGTTCTATAACCCGGGTATGACCCAGCCCAAATTGTTCGCGGTTTACCTGGGCGGACGCGCGCCCAAGGCCAATACCGAATTGCACGACGTGGTGTTCGTCACCGGCACGCGGATCGAGGAAACCTATGTCCAATTGCTGGACAAATGGTTCGGCGATCCCGAAAGCCTGCATATCGATTCCTGGCTGGAGCTGGATGTGGTGGATGGCTGGCGGATCACGCTGGCCGAAACCCCGGATGCGTCAGCGCAGAAATTGTTCTTCGTCAATCTGGGCGCCTATGACGAGAGCTTCACGGAACTGCATGCGATCGGTTTCTATGTCGCCGCCGACGCGCTTGAGGCGAAGAAGCGCGCCCTTGCCGCGCATTTTTCGCAAGGCGTCCAGCAGAAACACAAGGATGATCTGCACGCCATTGATGACTGCATCGCCCTGGATGCGGTGGGCGGTTTGCGCGTGACGCTGACCAGAACGGGCGAGGTGTCACAGGCCAAGCCGAACAACGGCTACCATGTTCTTCCCAAAGACGTGATCGCGGCGTATCTGGCGCGCGCCTAGCCGGCGACGCCGGTGGCGGTCAGGACCGCGCCGGCGCTGAAGGCCGCGATGCTGAGCACGCTGGCCATGATCGCGAACAGCCGAATCTTCTTCGACAGCGGCGGTATCGCACCGGCGCCATGCTCGGTGGTGATCATCTGGGTGATATAGGCCAGGAGGCAGGTGATCACCGCCAGGATCAGGCCGGCCAGGAAGAACAGCAGCGGCCAGAACAGGATATGGGCCATGGCCGAGCCGTTATGCTGGTCGTTGGCCCAGACCTGGCCGACGAAGGTCAGCAGCGCGATCACCGCCGCGCCGTTGATCAGGATCAGCGTCCTGATGGCCAGGATGGCGAACTCCACCGCGGCCTCGAACATGTGCTGCGGGAAGTCGTCCGGCGGCTGCGCCATCAGACCAGACGGCTCTTTTGCACCGCCGCGGCGATGAAGCTGGTGAACAGCGGATGCGGCTCCAGGGGGCGCGATTTCAGTTCGGGATGGAACTGCACGCCGATGAACCAGGGATGGTCGGGGATCTCCATGATCTCCGGCAGCCGCCCGTCCGGCGACCAGCCCGACACCATCATGCCGTGCTTGGCCAGGTCCTTGGCGTAGTTGGTATTCACTTCGTAGCGGTGACGATGACGCTCGCTGATCTCGGTGGTGCCATAGACTTCCGCCACACGGGAACCGGGGGTCAGCGTCGTGGGATAGGCGCCCAGACGCATGGTGCCACCCATGTCGCCGTCGGCGGCGCGGCTCTCCACCTGGTTGCCCTTCACCCATTCTGTCATCAGCCCGATCACCGGATGCCTGGGCTGGCCGATCTCGGTGGTGCCGGCGCCTTCCAGCCCCGCCAGGTCGCGCGCCGCCTCGATCACCGCCATGTGCAATCCGTAGCAGATGCCGAAGAACGGCACCTTGCGCTCGCGGGCAAAGCGCACCGCGCCGATCTTGCCTTCGGTGCCGCGCTCGCCGAAGCCGCCCGGCACCAGTATGCCGTCGACATTCTCCAGGAAGCTGGCGGCGTCGTCGCGCTCGAACACTTCGCTGTCGATCCAGTCCAGATGCACCTTCACATTGTTGGCCAGCCCGCCATGGGTCAGGGCCTCGGACAGGGACTTGTAGCTGTCCTTGACCTGCATGTACTTGCCGACCACGGCGATGCGCACTTCACCTTCCGGATTCTTCACCCGGTCCACCACCTCGGCCCAGCGCGACAGGTCCGGCTCGGGCGCATTATCGATGCCGAACACTTTCAGCAACTGCGTGTCCAGGCCGACATCGTGATAGGCCAGCGGCACGCGATAGATGGTGTCCAGGTCCATCGCCGGAATGACGCGCTCGGCCGCCAGGTTGCAGAAGAGGCCGATCTTTCTGCGGTCGTCATCGGGAATGGGATGGGAGGCGCGGCACAGCAGGATGTCGGGCTGGATGCCGATGGCGCGCAGTTCCTTGACGCTGTGCTGGGTGGGCTTGGTCTTGAGTTCGCCCGCCGCTTCGATGAACGGCACCAGCGTGAGATGGATATAGGCGGTCTGGCCGCGCCCCAGGTCATTGTGCAACTGGCGGATGGCTTCGAAGAAGGGCAACCCCTCGATGTCGCCGACCGTGCCGCCGATTTCCACCAGCAGGAAATCCAGCCCGTCGGTATCGGCCAGCACGAATTCCTTGATCATGTCGGTGACGTGCGGGATCACCTGCACGGTGCGGCCGAGATAGCCGCCCTTGCGCTCCTTCTCGATCACCTGGGAATAGATGCGCCCCGATGTGACATTGTCGGACTTGCGGGCCGAGACGCCGGTGAAGCGCTCGTAGTGGCCCAGGTCGAGATCGGTTTCCGCCCCGTCATCGGTGACATAGACCTCGCCATGCT
>CANKIV010000207.1 GCA_947482125.1 Alphaproteobacteria bacterium | reverse complement strand
GACAGTCTCAATCCCAACCGTCGCCAGCTGGTGGAATGTTCCGACCGCATCCTGGGTGGGGCGCAGGCGGCGCAGCGTGAACGCGAAAGCGGGCAAGTCTCCCTGTTCGGGGGCGACAGCAGTCCGGCGGAAGACTTGCGGCTGACGGCCATGCCCGACTGGCCGGTGCATGAACGGCTGGGCGAGGAATTTTCCGCCATGGGTTTTTATCTTTCCGGCCATCCGCTGGACTCCTATGGCCCGGCGCTGAAGCGGCTGGGGGCATCCACCTATGCCGCGCTGGTCGAAGACCGCCGCCGCGGCGGCTTCAAGGCCAAGATCGCCGGCACCCTGATCAAGAAGTCCGAACGGCGCGGCCGCAACGACCAGATGTATGCCTTTGTCTCCTTCTCCGATCCCACCGGCATGTTCGAGATCATGCTGTTTCCCGAAGTGCTGGCGGCGAGCCGGCCGCTGCTGGAATCCGGAAAATCGCTGCTGATCACCGCCAGTGCCGAATGGGACGGCGACGAATTGAAACTGCGCGCGGCATCCATTCTCGATCTGGACCAGGCGGCGGCGCAGGCCGGCGAGGGCATGACGATCCGCCTGTCGGATACCTCTTCGCTGGCCGCGCTCTATGCCGAGTTCTCGCAGGCCGGCAAGGGCCTGGTCAGCCTGGTGGTGCCGGGCAATGCGGGCGAGGAAGTCGAGATCGCGCTGACCAAGCGCATCGCGGTCAACGCCACCTTGCGCAACCGCGTGGCGGCCCTGCCGGGCGTGGCGTCGGTCGAAGCGGTTTAAAGTTTGCGGATTGCGCCTTCGAGACGGGTCAGCGCCTGTTCCAGCTTGGCGGCGTCCTGCGCGAAACAGATGCGCAAATAGGAATCATCGCGCGCATCGCCAAGGCTGAAGGCCCAGCCCGGCGAGACGCCGACCTTGTCGTCCACCACGGCGCGCTGGCAGAAGCCCAGACTGTCTTTTAAGCCATCAACATGCAGGAAGCCGTAAAAGGCGCCTTCCGGTTTCATCCAGCGCACCCGGTTCTGCCGGCCGATCCACTTTTCCACCACATCGCGCCCGGCGCGGCAGCGTTCCACCAAACTGGCGCGGAAGGCCTCGCCCTCCGGCGACAGCGCCGCCAGCGCGCCATACTGGGCGAAATGGGTGCTGCCGGTATTGTTGCACTGGGCCATGGCGGCGGCGGCATTCTCCACGCTTTTGGGATGCACCAGCCAGCCCACCCGCCAGCCGGTCATCGCCCAGGGCTTGGAGAAGCTGTTGATGCCGAACACCGCGTCGTTTTCATCCGCAATGGTGAGGAAAGACGGCGCATGCGCCGCGCCGTCATAGATCAGCGTGCCATAGACTTCGTCGGCAATGATGGCGATGCCGCGCTGGCGGCAGAAGGTCAGGATGGTCTTCTGTTCATACGCCGTCAGCATCCATCCCGTGGGATTGCCGGGGGAGGCCAGGAACAGCGCCTTGGTCCGCCCGTCACAGGCGTCGAACAATCTGTTCATGTCCAGCCGCCAGCGGCCCGCCGCCCAGTCTTCTTCCAGCCGCACCAAGCGCGGCTCGGCGCCCACGACTTTCGCAGCCTGGAAAATATTGGGCCAGATCGGTGATACCACCACGATATTGTCGCCGGTCTCGCACACCATCTGCAGCGCCGTCACCACTGCCAGCATGGCGGCGCCGGGAATGGTGATGCGCTCCACCGCGATATCCGCGCCCGATGTACGCTGGTGGAAGTCGCGGATGGCTTCGCGCAGCGGCAGGATGCCGCGCGCATTGGTGTAGAAGGTGCGGCCGTCTTCCAGAGCCTGGCTTGCTGCCTTGCGGATGAAGGGCGGGGTAACAAGATCGGTTTCGCCGAACCACAGCGGCAGCACGTCGGGATTGCCCAGTCCCAGCGCTGTGACCTGGCTGATGCCGCTGGGCTTGAGTTCTGCAATGACGGGGCGAATGGGGCGCATGCGCGCCTCTTAGCACGCGGCGCCTCTGGCCTCTAGCGGCTGCGCGCGCAGCATCCATGCGCGGCGCGCGGTGGTGAGCAGCAGCGGCCACAACATCAAAAATCCCGTCTGGACATGGATGGTCGCCAGCAAGGGCATGGTCAGCAGCGGCAGGGCGATGGCCACGCCCATGGCAATCTTCTCGTAGGGCGCGAAGCTGTTTTCCCGCGCCTCGACGATCAACCACCCCACCACAATGGTGATCGAAATCAGGTCATAGTCCCAGGCATAGGGCGTGGTGAGGAAGGTCGCCACGATCAATGCCGCGCCCTTGACCCGCATCGATGCCGGGCTGCGCCAGACAAAAGCGGTGATCAGGGCGGCGGCGATTCCGGAGGCGATCTGCAGCGCATAGGCCGCGGTGGTGCCGCCGCCCAGCGTCATGATGGCGACAAAGGGCGTGGGCATGCGCGGCCAGAAGCCGGTCATGGTTTCCAGCAGATGGACATTGATGGGCGCGTTGCGCGCGAACCCGCCCCAGGCATCCGTCCCAAGCAGCAGGGCGCTGGCGCCGCACAAAGTCACCACCGAAAGGCCGGCGGCGATAAAGCTGCGCCAATATCCGCCGGCGGCCAGCGCCACCGGCACAAGGACCGCCAGGTGCGGCTTGAAGCACAGCGCGCCGAACAGCGCGCCGGCCAGCCAGGGCCGCCGCTTCAACAGCAGGACGCCGCCGGCCATCAGCCCGGCGCTGAAGCAGCCATTCTGGCCCGACAGGGTGTTCATCAGCGCGGCCGGGGTGGCGAAAGCGGCGAGGAGGCCCCAGCGCCAGCCGATGTCGCGCGCCAAAAGCGCGGCGATCAGCGCATAGCCTGCCAGCCACCACAGGATCAGGCCGGTGATGAAGCCGGTCAGCGCCAGAGGCAGGCTGAGCAACATCATCACCGGCGGATAGCCATACCAGCGCAGCGTGCCGTTGGGCACGGTATGGGCGCGCTGGAAGGCGACGAAGAAGTCCAGGTCATAGGCCTTGGCGGCGATGCCCTGTGCAGCGAGTTTCGCCCCCGACCAGTAATTGACGAAATCGCGTCCGATCTGGTCGCCGTCGACATCGGCCACCCCGGCGCGGGTACGAATCCAGAAGTCGCCCGCCAGCAACAGGGCGGCGATGACGGCAAAGATGACCGCTATCCGGCGCACCCGTTCTGAGGTCAGCCAATCGGCCTGGCGGAAAAGGGAACCGGTCATGTCCCATCTTCGCCTTTCGGCCATTTCGGAAGGGTAAAGGGCGTTTTTGGGATCAAAACCCATGGCAAGGCGGGAATTTGGCCTGCTCACGCGGTGGCGGGTTGGCGCAGGGGACGAAGGCGCGGATGGAACAGCCTGCTCACCGTCCATGCCGCGCCGACGCAAAGGGCGACGACCAGAAGCGCGCGCAGCGGGTCGGGGCCATGGTCAAGTCCGAACACAGGTGTTTCCTGCGCCAGCAGAATGATCCCGGGATGGATCACGTAGAGCGGATAGGAAATCTCGCCCAGATTCTTGCAGAAGGCTGGCGCCCTGTCATTGGCCCGCAGCAGCAACAGCAGGAGCATGGGGCAGAACAGCGTGACGGCGATCCAGTCGAACGTCGGTGTCGCTGTGGCAGCCGGCATCGCCGCGATGCAAAGCCAGAAGGTCAGCAGCAATTCCGGCGCGATCACGGGGAGGCGGGTGAACCAGCCGCGCGCGTGGAGCCGGTACAGCACCACGCCCGCCGCGAAGGCCGGCGCCCCGCGCATCATGCCGTAGGTCAGAAAATCGTTGCGGGTTATTCCGACACACCAGCCCTTGCCGGTCGAATAGCCCGCAACCGCCATGGCGGCCCAGCCCGCCAGCGCAAAGACCGCCAGGGTGCGCGTGCGCAGACGGAAGCCGAAGGCGGCGTAGGCGAGATTGACCAGCCATTCGACTGCGAGCGACCAGGTGACGCTCATCATGGCGGGCGCGAAGCTGTTGCCGGGGGTGCCGAAGGCCGGAAGCATCAGCATGGTTGTGAGCGGCACGATCAGCCAGATTGCAGCTGCGCCATAACCGGGACGATAGCCCGCGGCCGCCATGCCTGCGAAAATCGCGATATTGAAAGCCGCGCCGATCCAGAACACCGGCAGCAGGCGCCTGGCGCGGACCTTGAGGAAACGGGCCAGGCCCAGGCCGGTCCGCAACTGGCCCTCATGGGCGAAGGCGATGACAAAGCCGCTGAGGAGGAAAAACATGTCCACGGCCAGGTAGCCGTGATGGAAGATCGGTCCGTCATGGAAAAGGTCGGCGGCATGGAGCACCACCACCGTGAGGGCACAAACCCCGCGCAGCCCGTCCAGCCCCAGAAAGCGCTTGCCCGACATGGGCCGTATTTTGGCGCTTTGCGATTAAGGAACCTTGAAAAGGCTGGGAAAACCGGGCGTTCCCGGCCCACCCGGTGCTTGCGAAACGGCGCCCGAATCCCTATAAGCCCGCCATCTCGCATGCGCGGGTGGCTTTCGGCGGGTGTTCCGCTGTCGCCGTCCGGTGCTCCCAAAAGGGGTAACCCGCGCATCTGGCCAACCGGTAAAGGAGACTGATCAATGGCTTTGCCAGAATTTTCCATGCGCCAACTGCTCGAAGCGGGCGCCCATTTCGGCCACCGCCAGCAGCGCTGGAATCCGAAGATGGCGCCCTTCATCTATGGGCAGCGCAACGACATCCACATTCTCGACCTCACCCAGTCCGTGCCGCTGCTGCACCAGGCGCTGGTGACCTTGCGCGAAATCGCCGCCGGTGGCGGGCGTATCCTGT
>CANKIV010000206.1 GCA_947482125.1 Alphaproteobacteria bacterium | reverse complement strand
CTTGACGGCTTTCTCGCCGGCGGTGCGCCCGATCTCTTCGGCGCCGCGCAGGTCCGCCGCATGGCGGGCGCTGGCATGGTCGTAATCGCGCTCCATCAAGGTGCCTTCGCCGGCCAGAACCGCTACGCCGATGCCATGGCTGGTGCCGGCATAGCGGCCGTAGAAGCCGGTGCTGGTGGCAAGCGTCACCGCATTGCGCGAGAAGGAGGCGCCGCCACCTTCGGAATTGGTGACGCCTTTGACCGCCAGCGCCGCGCCTTCGGCGCTGCGCGCCCGTTCAATCAGGGTTTCCGCGCTGGGCTCGACCGCGTCTTCCAGGTCGAGTTGCGGAATGGTTTTGGCCAGCCGGTCTGTCGGCGCCAGGCCGGCATACTTGTCTTCCGGCGCCAGCCTGGCCATGGCGACGGCGCGGCCCGGCAAGGCCTTCAGCGCCTCGTCGGAAAAATCCGTCGAGGAGACAAAGGCGACCTTCTGGCCGACAAAGACCCTGAGGCCCAGATCGTAGCTTTCGGCGCGTTCGACATCTTCCAGCTTGCCCAGGCGATAGGAGACGCTGGAGGACACGCCTTCGACATGCAGCGCATCGGCGGCGTCGGCGCCCGCTTTTTTGGCGGCATCGAGCAGGGTGGCGAGGATTTTCTGGGGATCGGTGGTCATGCCAATCCGATGCCGCACCTTGGCGCCCCGGTCAAGCTTTCCAGATCGGCTTGCCGGAACCGGGCAGGCCCAGCCGGCTCCATTTTTCCGTGACGCGCTTGATAACTTCGGGGTCCATCGCAATTTTCTTGCCCCATTCCCGGCTGGTTTCGGGCGGCAGCTTGTTGGTGGCGTCGAGCCCGATCTTGGAGCCCAGCCCGCTTTGCGGCGAGGCGAAGTCGAGATAGTCGATCGGGGTGTGCTCGATGATGGTGACGTCGCGCGCGGGGTCCATGCGGGTGGAAACCGCCCACATCACGTCTTTCCAGTCTCGCGCATTGATGTCGTCATCCACGACGATTACCCACTTGGTGTACATGAACTGGCGCAAGTACGACCACACCGCCATCATCACGCGCTTGGCATGGCCCGGATAGGCTTTCTTCATGCTCACCACTGCGATGCGGTAACTGCATCCTTCCGGTGGGAGCCAGAAGTCCACGATCTCGGGAAATTGCTGCTTGATAAGCGGAATGAATACTTCGTTCAGCGCTTCGCCCAAGATGGAAGGCTCATCCGGCGGCCGAGCGGTATAGGTGGAAAGGTAGATCGGGTCCTTGCGCATGGTGATGGCGGTGACGGTGAAGACAGGGAACTGCTCCACCGAATTGTAATAGCCGGTGTGATCGCCATAAGGGCCTTCGTCGCGATAATCCTGCAGCGACACTTCCCCTTCGATCACGATCTCGGCATCGGCCGGCACTTTCAGCGGTTGCGACACGCAATCGGCCAGTTCCACGCGGTTGCCGCGCAGCAAGCCGGCGAACTGATATTCCGACAGGGTCTCGGGCACTGGCGTCACCGCCGCCAGGATGATTCCCGGATCGGCGCCGATCACGCAGGCGGCGGGCAGGGGCGCGGATTTTTCCGCGGCCCAGCGCTGGTGATGCTGCGCCCCGCCGCGATGCTTCAGCCAGCGCATGATGGTCTGGTTCCTGTTCAGCACCTGCATGCGGTAGATGCCGAGATTGTAATTGTCCTCGCGCGCGTCGGTGGGCCCCTTGGTCACCACCAGCGGCCAGGTGATCAGCGGCGCCGGTTCGCCCGGCCA
Organism: Alphaproteobacteria bacterium; assembly: GCA_947482125.1. Lineage (GTDB taxonomy): Bacteria > Pseudomonadota > Alphaproteobacteria > Micropepsales > Micropepsaceae > Rhizomicrobium. The sequence continues at coordinate 3,004 of CANKIV010000206.1, read as the reverse complement.
GCAGGTCTGCACCGGCAGTTTCGACAAATCGATGTCGTCGCCCCGCAGCACACTCTGCTGACAGGCCGGACCGCCCACCGTCTTGGGTTTCATCGCCAGAATGGTTTTCACCAGCGGCAGCAGCCCGGCCGCTTCCGCGAAAGAGCGTGGTGGCTGGGGCTGGCGAAGTTGAGCCAGCAGCTCGCCCACTTCGCGCAGGTCCGCCCCCGTCGTGCGATCCTTGCCGCCCATGGTGACACCCATGGCGACGCGCTTGACGGTGCCGAACAGGTTGACCAGCACCGGCATGTCGCTGGGGGTGCCATCGGCCCTGATGGGCTTTTCGAAGATCACCGCCGGCCCGCCTTCGGCGATCAGCCGGGTCTGGATCTCGGTCATCTCCAATACGGTGGAAACCGGCTCGCGCACGCGCACCAGTTCGCCGTCTTTTTCAAGACGGGCGAGAAACTCGCGCAGGGAGCGATAGGCCATGCCCGGTTTTAGGGGCGCGTCAGTCCCGCTTCAAGGCATAAGAGGGCGTGCGCGCATGTTTGCGGGCATAGAAGAAGTAGACAATCAGCCCCAACAGGCCCCAGACCACAAACCGTATCCAGGTATCCAGCGGCAGGCCCGCCATCATGCCGAAGCACACCAGCATGCCGCCGATCGGGACAATGGGGACCAGCGGGGTGCGGAAGGGGCGCGGTACGTTGGGGTGGGTTTTGCGCAGGATGATGACGCTGAGGCAGACCAGCACGAAGGCGGCCAAGGTGCCGATGGCGACCAGTTCGATCAGCAAATTCTCCGGCAGGAAGGCAGACAGCAGCGCCGCCACGACACCGATCAGGATGGTGGACAGATAGGGCGTGCGGAAGGTGGGATGCACCTTGGCGAAAACAGGCGGCAGCATGCCGTCGCGTGACATCGCGTAGAAGATGCGCGACTGGCCCAGCAGCAGGCCCAGCACCACGGTGGCCAGGCCCAGGGTGGCGCCGAAATTCACCAGCGGCACCAGCCAGGTGAGTTGCGGTCCCATCGCCTGCACCGCCACCGTCACCGGTTTGGAAACGCCCAGCGTGGTGTAGGGCGTCACGCCGGTCATCACGATGCACATCAGCACATAGAGAACGGTGCAGAGAGCGAGCGAGCCCAGGATGCCGATGGGCATGTTGCGCTGGGGATTCTTGGCTTCCTGCGCCGCCGCCGAGACGCAGTCGAATCCGATATAGGCGAAGAACACCACGCCCGAGGCGCGCACGATTCCGCTCCAGCCGAATTCGCCGAAGGTGCCGGTATTCTCCGGGATGAAGGGGGTGAGATTGTCCATGGTGACGAACTGCAGGCCGAAACCGATCACCAGCATCACCACCGCCAGCTTCAGCAGCACCATGACGCCGTTGAAGGTGGCGCTGGCGCGGATACCGATCACCAGCAGCGCGGTCAGGAACAGGATCAGGAAGAAGGCCGGCAGGTTCATCACCGCGCCGCTGAGGCCGAAGGTCTGGTCGACATTCCAGACCACCGGCGAGGTGGAAAGATTCGCGGGCAGGTTGATGCCGAAGTCCGCCATCATGCCGTTGAAATAGCCCGACCAGCCCACCGCCACGGCGGAACCGGCGGCGAGATATTCCAGGATCAGGTCCCAGCCGATCAGCCAGGCGAGGAATTTGCCGAAGGTGGCGAAGGTGTAGCTGTAGGCGCTGCCCGCCACCGGGATCATGGAGGAGAACTCGGCATAGCACAGGCCCGCCAGGGCGCAGCCGAAGCCGGCGATCAGATAGGAGATGACGACACTGGGACCGGCGAAATTGGCGGCGGTGGTGCCGGTGGAAACAAAGATGCCGGCGCCGATGATGATGCCGATGCCCAGGCCTATCAGCTGCAGCGGCCCCAGCGCCCGCTTCAGCTCATATTGCGGGACAACGGTATTTTCTTCGGTAACAGCCATGCATTCCCCCAGTATCAACCATGCGACTTTGGCAGAGCGTTGGCGTTTCGCCTAGGGATATTCCCGCCCGGAATCGGACCGTGGGTGAGATGGCCGACGCGATTCTAGGTCAGGCGATAGACGCTGGTCTCGCGGATCTCGCGGTCTTCCAGATCGCGCGTGGTCTGCACCGTATAGGTCGCCAGCTTCTCCACGCCCTGCCTGGGAAAATAGCTGCGGCCCGGATCGCCCAGAAGCGCGATCTTATTCATGGGCGCAAGCCAGGCCAGCAGCCGTTCGGCCAGCGGGCGCTCATAGAAAAGATCGCCCACCAGAATCACGTCCCGGTCGCAAAGGCGACCAATGACATCCTCCTGCGTCACGGTGATGTCGAGATGGTTCGCGGCCGCGTTCAGCGCGATGGCGGCGCAAGCGAAGGCGTCAATATCCGCCGCCAGCACCTGGGCCGCGCCCGCCTTGGCGGCGGCAAGCCCCACCAGGCCGGAGCCGGAGCCGATATCCAATACCGTCTTGCCGCGGACCAATGCCGGATTGTCGAGGATGTAACGCGCCAGCGCCTGTCCGCCCGCCCAGGCGAAAGCCCAATAGGGCGGCGGCACGCCGATCTTGGCCAGTTCTTCTTCCGTGGCGCGCCACAGCGGCAACACTTCATTGGCCAGATGCAGCGTGATCTCGGGCACCAGGGGTGGCGCGATCAGGGCGGCATTGGCACGGATAAATTTCTCGGGGCTCATAGGTTGAACGCAGCCAGCACGCCCAGCGCCACCAGCACGGTGCCGCTGATGCGCTCGCGCCAGACCGCGTGATGGGTGCCGGCCATGCGCCCGCCGGTCGCCGCCAGCCAGCCATAGCCCGTCAGGATCACGCTTTCGCCGATAAAGGTGATGACGAACATCAGGAAATACTGCGGCACCAGCGACATGGCGGTGTCGAGGAATTGCGGCAACAGCGCCATGAAGAACAGGATGGCCTTGGGATTGCCGAGCTGGGTCAGAGTCGCCTGGACATAGGGCCTGCCCATCAGTTTCGGGCCATGGGCATCGGAGGCGGCGCGCCAACTTTTCCACAAGCTGCTGG
>CANKIV010000205.1 GCA_947482125.1 Alphaproteobacteria bacterium | reverse complement strand
TGCTTGGACCTTGGCCGACCTGCTAAGCCCTGCCCATGAGCACTAAACTGCATATTGTGGGCGGCGGCCTGGCCGGCTCGGAAGCCGCCTGGCAGGCCGCAGAGGCCGGCACGGAGGTGATTCTCCATGAAATGCGCCCCGTAAGGGGAACCGACGCCCACCAGACTGCTTCCCTGGCCGAGCTGGTCTGTTCCAACTCCTTCCGCTCCGACGACGCCCAGAACAATGCCGTCGGGCTGCTGCATGAAGAGATGCGCCGCGCCGGATCGCTGGTGATGCGCGCCGCCGATGCCCACAAGCTGCCCGCGGGCGGGGCGCTAGCGGTCGACCGGCATGGCTTTTCGGCCGCCGTGACGCAGGCGCTGGAGAATCACCCGCGTGTCCACATCGCGCGCGAAGAAATCACCACCCTGCCCCCGCCAGAATGGGGCCGCGCCATCATCGCCACCGGGCCGCTGACCTCGGCCAGCCTGGGTGCCGCCATCGGCGAGGCAACCGGCCAGGACCAGCTCGCCTTCTTCGACGCCATAGCTCCCATCGTGCATCGCGAGTCGATCAACTTCGACATCGCCTGGTTTCAGTCGCGCTACGACAAGGAAGGTCCGGGCGGCGGCGTTGCCGACTACATCAACCTGCCGATGGACGAGGCGCAGTACAAAGCTTTCGTCGCCGCATTGCTGGACGGCGAAAAGACCGACTTCAAGGAATGGGAAAAATCCACGCCCTATTTCGAGGCCTGCCTGCCGATCGAAGTGATGGCGGCGCGCGGCGAGCAGACATTGTCGTTCGGCCCGATGAAGCCGGTGGGCCTGCAGGACCCGCGCAAGACCGAGCGTCATTACGCGGTGGTGCAGCTGCGCCAGGACAACAGACTGGGCACCTTGTGGAACATGGTGGGCTTCCAGACCAAGCTGAAGCATGCCGAGCAGGTGCGCATCTTCCGCACCATTCCGGGCCTGGAGAATGCGCAGTTCGCCCGCCTCGGCGGGCTGCACCGCAACACCTTCATCAATTCCCCGCGCCTGCTGGACGAACAACTGCGCCTGAAGTCGCAGCCCCATCTGCGCTTTGCCGGACAGGTCACCGGGGTGGAAGGCTATGTCGAAAGCGCCGCCATCGGCTTGTTGGCCGGGCGTTTCGCGGCGGCCGAAATCCTGGGCCTGGCGATCGGCCCGCCGCCGTCCACCACGGCCTTCGGCGCCCTTCTGGCACACATCACCGGTGGGGCGGACGAACGCACATTCCAGCCCATGAATGTCAATTTCGGGCTGTTTCCGCCCTTTCCCAAAACCGCGAAAATCCGGGGCAAGGACCGCAAACAGGCCATGAGCGCCCGCGCCCTGGAAGATTTGTCCGGCTGGCTGGGCGATAAACAGGCGGCTGAATAGTGTCGCGAAACCGGGTACTGTTCCGTACGTTGTCATATCAGCAACAAAGCGGAACCGATCATGGATATTCCTCTCGAACTTTCCTTCCACAATATTGAATCGTCCGACGCCCTGAAGGCGGCGGTACGCGAGCATGTGAACAAGCTGGAGCAGTTTCACGATCACATCATCGGTTGCCGCGTGGTGATCGAGATGCCGCATCGCAGCCAGAAGGCCAGCGGCAATCCGCCCGACGTCCATATCGTGATCCGCGTGCCGGGCAAGGAAATCGTGATCAGCCGCGAGCTGGCGCATAACGGACACAAGAAAGCGGCGACCGATGCCTATGCCGTGCTGGATCGCGCCTTCCTGGTGGCGCAGAAGCAGCTCAAGGACCATCGCCGCATCAGCCATGGCGATGTCAAACACAAGACCGCCGGGCCCGAGCTGGATATCGTCTAGAGCCGCCGTTTCATCGCCGCGCTGAGCAATGCCATCTGCCGGCGATGGATCGGCACGTCCCGCGCGCGGCTGAGTTTGCGCAGGTAAACCGGCACCAAGGCCGCTGGCAGGATCGCCGGCAGCGCCAGGCCCGGCCTGGGCTGGGCGCGGGCGGCGAAGAAATGATCGCGCGCCATCAAAGCGGTCTGCCGCATGGCGGCGACAAAGCGCGGATCGTTGGTTTCGAGGTGAAAGAACTCTTCCGGCGTGACATGCAGCGCGGCCAGAAGATCGAGCGGCAGGTACAATTTGTGCCGCTCATTGTGAAACGGCAGGGACCGCAGCAGCCCGGTCAGGCCATAGGCGCGCGCCGCTTCCCGCACCAGCGCAGGATTTCCGCCCAGTAACTGCGCCGCCAGCCGCATCACCGCGCCGCTGGTGGCGTCTATATAATTTTCCAGCGAGGCAAAATCGGCGAAACGGTCGGCGGAGGAATCAAAGGCGCGGGCGGCGATCAGGGCTTCCAGATCGGCCAGCGCCACCGGGCGCTGCGCCAGCAGCGCGGCCAGTCCCTTTGCCACATCAAGATTGCGCGGACTGCCCTTGGCGGCGCCTTCGGCGGTCTCGCGCCACCATTCCAGCCGGATTGCCCCCAGCATCGGCTCGCGCACTGTCTGGGCCACCCGCGCCAGTTCGGCATTGAAGGCGTAGAGGGCGAAGAGGAAGGGGCGCTGCGGCGCGGGCGCGAACAGGGTGGAAAAATAGCGGTCGGGATCGGCGGCCCGCACCGAGGCGGCCAGGCGATTGGCCAAAGCGGTGTCCATGTGAAGCGCGGCGTCCATCTAAAATGAAACCGCCCGCTTGCGCGGGCGGTTCCGTATTTTCCTGAAGCGCTGGATCAGTAGAGGTGCCCGGCCGAGACCATGCTGAACAGCATCGGCACCGACAAAAGCGTGTTGACGCGGCTGAAGATCATGGCGGTCTTGCCGGCGGCGGCCTTGTCGGCCGGGGCGAGGTCGGGATACTTGCCGCCGATGTTCAGCGCCTTCTGCTGATTGGGCCAGATCACAAACCAGACGTTGAACCACATGATGGTGCCCAGCCACATGCCGATGCCGATGCCCAGATACTTGGGCACCGCCGGCCAGCCTTCCAGGCCTTCGCTGAGATCCAGCGTATAGGCTTCGATCAGGTAGCCGTTGCGCTGCGCCAGGATGATGCCCAGCACGATGGTGACCATCGCCGACCAGCGGAACCAGAACAGGGCCTCGGGCGCGATATAGCCGGTGACGCCCTTTTTCAGATCGTCCGGCACTTTGGGCATGGTGGGGATCTGGACGAAGTTGAAATACCACAGCAGGCCGATCCACATCACGCTCGCGGCGATATGCAGCCAGCGCAGCACGAACAGTTCAAAGAGCAACCCGTCAAAGCCCTGGGTGGCGCAGTAGATGCCGACCAGCAGGATGGCGAGCACGAAGCTCGCAATCACCACATTGCGTAGATTTCCGAAAAACGCGGCCATGGACCCCTCCCCTAGATTCGAGGCGGGGACTCTAGCGCAGCCGGCCCTAGATCGCCAGCTTGCGGGGGCGACGGATATTCAGCCAGGCGATCACGATCAGCCGCGTCACCATCACCGAGGTATAGAAGGAGGTGATGATGCCCACGCCCAGCGCCACGGCAAAGCCCTTGATCGGGCCGGTGCCCAGCTGGAACAGGATCAGCGACGCGATCAGATGGGTCATGTTGGCGTCGATGATGGTGGCCATGGCGCGGCGGAACCCCGTGTCGATCGAGGCCAGCATGGAGCGCCCGTTACGCTGTTCTTCGCGGATTCGCTCATAGATCAGCACGTTGGCGTCCACCGCCATGCCCATGGTGAGCACGATGCCGGCGATGCCCGGCAGGGTCAGGGTGGCGCCGAACATGGTCAGCACCGCCAGCAGCAATATGACGTTCATCGCCAGGGCCACGTTGGCGAACATGCCGAACATGCCGTAGCGCAGGATCATGAACAGCGCCACCAGGCCCAGACCCGCAAAGGCGGCATAGCGGCCGGCCTTCACCGAGTCCGCGCCCAGTTCGGCGCCGACGGTGCGCTCCTCGATGATGTCGAGCGGCGCGGGCAGCGCGCCCGCCCGCAGCAGGATGGCGAGATTGTTGGCGCTGGAGGTGGTGAAGCTGCCGGTGATCTGGCCTGACCCGCCCAGAATGGGGTTGAGAATGTTGGGGGCCGTGATCACCTCTTTGTCCAGCACGATGGCGAAACGGTGATTGACGTTTTCCTTGGTGACTTCGCCGAACTGGCGCGCGCCGACACTGTCGAAGCGGAAGGTCACCACCGGCTCGCCGGTCTGCTGGTCGAAGGCGGTGCCGGCGTCGGTCAGCCGGTCACCCGAAACCATCACCCGGCGATGCACCACGATCTTCTGCTGGGGCAGATTCTTGCTCTGCTCGTCCTTCATCAGCGGCAGGATTTCGCTGCCGATCGGCGCAACAGTGGCGTTGGGATTGGCCTGCTCGTCCACCAGCTGGAAGGTCATCTTGGCGGTCTTGCCGAGGATTTCCTTCAGCTGGCCGGGATCCTGAAGGCCCGGCACCTGCACCAGAATGCGGTCTTCGCCCGACCGTTCGATGCTGGGCTCGCGGGTGCCCAGTTCGTCGATGCGGCGGCGAACCACTTCGATGGACTGGTCCAGGACCTGCTGGCGGGTGAGCGTCTTGAAGGCATCGGTCATGTGCAGCGTGAAGACGCCATTGCCCGGCTCGGTCATGTCATACTGCTTGCCGCCCACGGCGAGGACGGAGCTGCCGACCACCGGATTGAGGCTTGTGAGCAGGGTGCGCGCCTCATCCAGGCGCGCCGCGTCGGTCACGCGTACCGAGACGGTATCCATCCGGGTATTCAGGTCGGTGAGCGGAATCTTCGCCTTGCGGAAGGCGGCGCGGATGTCGCCCACCATGGCCTCGGCGCGGTCGCGCGTCACCTGGTCGAAATCCACCTGCAGCAGCAGATAGGAACCGCCC
>CANKIV010000204.1 GCA_947482125.1 Alphaproteobacteria bacterium | reverse complement strand
TTTCGCCCTTGTCCTGGGTGGTCCCCATCGCAAGATCGGGATTGAGAAGTTCGGGCGGCATGGTCGCCCCGGCCATCAGCAAGCCTATGGCGGTGGCGTAATCGGGGCCCGCCGACGCCGCCGCCAGGCCTGAAAACGCTGCGGGGCGGCCGATGCGGACCTGCTTGTTCAGAATGCGGGCCGCCAGTTCGCGGGTTCCCGCCAGCTGGCAGGCACCGCCGGTCAGGACGGCGCGGCGGCCTGCCGCCACATCGAAGCCCGAAGCGCGAAGGCGGGTCTGGACCTCGCCGAAAATCTCCTCCAGCCGGGCCTGGATGATGCGGGTGAGCATGGAGCGCGGCAGGCGCAGGGCGGAGTCGTCGCCCTCCTCGCCCATCTGGGCGACGGAGACGACGTCGGAGCCGCCATCCATCTCGCCCATCGCCGCGCCATAAAGGGTCTTGGTGCGCTCGGCCGCGGCCAGGGGGGCGGCCAGCATGCGGGCAATGTCGCTGGTGACGGCGAAGCCGCCGATCGGGACGACATCGGCATGGACCAGATGGCCTTCCAGGAAGACGGCGATGGAGGTGGTGCCGCCGCCCATGTCGATCACCGTGGCGCCGATCTGCTTTTCGTCCTCGGTGAGGGTGGAAAGACCGGATGCATAGGCGCCGAACTGGGTGCCGATGACATTGAGGTGGCAGCGTTCCACCGCCAGCTTGAGATTCTGCAAGGGGCTGGGCTTGACCGCCACCGCATGCATGGCGACGCCGATGCGCTGGCAGAACATGCCGGAGGGATTCTTCACCCCTCGCGCCTCGTCCACCACATAGGCGGTGGGCGCGCTCTGGATGACCTCATGGCCCTCCAGCTTGGCGCGGGCGCGGCCGTCATTGAGCAGCACGCGCAGGTGATCGTCGGAGACCAGGGCGCCGTCCAGCGACATCACCGCCCGGCTGGTCACCGAAACCGGCTGGCCGCAATTGACACTGATCAGCACGTTCTGGATGCGGGCATCGGCCATGTTCTCGGCGGCGGCGACGCAGTCGCGGATGGATTCCTCGGCCTGGTCCAGGCTGGTGATGGTACCCGCCTTCAGGCCGGAGGATTCGCGCAAGCTGCTGCCCAGAACCTTCAGCGAGCCGGCTTCGGCCTGGCCGATGACGCAGACGATCTTGGAAGTGCCGACATCCAGGGCCGAGACAAGCCCGGTGCGGTAGGCGGGGATTTCGTTGTTCACGCGCAAGCGCAAGGTCTGGTTCATGTCTCTTTGCCCCTCTCAACGTCTTTTTTCTCGCCGCTGCGCAGCATGAAGAAGTAATGGCTGGGCGAACGCAGATCGATCTCGGTCACGTCGCGCTCCAGGATTCTATTGTCGATGATCAGGTGCTCCAGCGCGGCGAGCTGCTTGTCCCAGCCGGCCTCCGGCAGCTTGACCACAACGCCATCGTCCAGGATCAGGTTCCAGCGCCGCGACGAGACGCGCGCGAAGGCGGCGGTGCGGGCGGACGTTGCGCGATGGGATTTGACCGCATCCACCAGTTCGGCGGCGCTTTGCGGCGCGCCCGCGCCCACCAGCTTGGGCAGGCGGCGGAATTTCTCCACGTCGCGGGTGGTGATGACGGCGCCGCTGCGTTCCACCACCGCGATGGGGGCTTCGCCGCGCGCGTTCGGCGGCAACTGCCACAGCGCGAAGGGCTGCTTTTCCACCAGGGTGACGAAAATGGCGTCGGGATAGCGGCGATGCACCTCAGCCGATGCGATCCAGTCCAGATGCGCCAGCCGGTTGCGCGCCCCGAACAGGTCGGCGCTGAAGATGGACTGGCCGGGCTGCATCGCCAGCACTTCCAGGATCTGCTTGTAGGGGGTGCGGCGGTTGCCGGTGATGTGGATTTCGGAAATGCCGAAGCCGGCATGGGCCAGGGCTCCGCTGACGCCGTTGTCGATGGCGCGGGTGGTGCGGCCGATCACGCCGCTGGCGAACAGGCCGGCGAGCAGCGCCAGCACCACGGAGAGACCCGTCATCGCCATCATCGGACGGTCGGCGAGAAAGCCGAAGCGCGGCAGCGCCCGCTTGAAGAAGCCGGGAGCCTTTTCGCGCCGGGCGGTGCCGGGCTGCACCTTGGGCAGGTCGTGACTGGCGCGCAGCTTGGCAGGGGCGCGGTTGGCGCGCACCGGGCCACGGGCTTTGCGTTCCACATTCAGCGATCGCATGACGCGTCCTCCACCATCCAGCGGCACAATTTTGCGTATGACATGCCGACATAGGCGGCCTGTTCCGGCACCAGAGAGGTTGGCGTCATGCCCGGCTGGGTGTTGGTTTCCAGCAGGATCAGGCGCGGCTTATCCGTGGTGTCGTCGTAGCGGAAATCCGTGCGGCTGACGCCGCGGCAGCCCAGCGCCTTGTGGGCGATCACCGACATTTCCATGCAATCCCTGGCAACGGAGTCCGACACTTGCGCGGGCAGCACGTGCTTGGAACCGCCGGGAGCGTATTTGGCTTCGTAGTCGTAGAATTCGAGGGTCGTGGTGATTTCCGTCACGCACAAGGGCCGGTCGCCCATCACGCTGACGGTGAGTTCGCGGCCCGGCACGAATTCCTCCACCATCATCTCGCTGGAGATCGTCCATTCCTCGGCGGCCAAAGCGGCGGGCGGGCGGTTGGCGCCCTTCTTCACAATGAAGATGCCGACACTGGAGCCTTCATTGACCGGCTTGACCACATAGGGCGGCTCCATCATGTGGCGCGCGCCCGCTTCCTTGCGGTCGCAGACGATGGATTTCACAACCGGCAGGCCGGCGGCGCGGTAGATATCCTTGGTACGCTCCTTGTGCATGGCCAGCGCCGAGGCCAGCACGCCGGAATGGGTGTAAGGCAGGCGCATCCATTCGAGAATGCCCTGCACAGTTCCGTCCTCGCCAAAGCGGCCGTGCAAGGCGTTGAATACGGCGTCGGGCCTGGCGGTGCGCAGTTGCGATTGCAGATCGTCGGCGGGATCGATCTCGACGGCATCGAAGCCTTCTTCCTTGAGGGCCTTCAGCACGCCACGTCCGGACGAGAAGGACACTTCGCGCTCGGCGGAACGTCCGCCCATCAGCACCGCGATGCGCTTGAAGGTGGTCATGCGACCCCCACGCGCTTGATTTCCCATTCCAGCATGACGCCGGATTTTTCCTGGACGCGCTTGCGCACTTCCTCGCCCAGCGCTTCAAGATCGGCGGCGGTGGCATCGCCGGTGTTGATCAGGAAGTTGGTGTGCTTCTCGCTGACCTGCGCGCCGCCGATTTTCAGACCACGGCAGCCGGCTTCATCCACCAGTTGCCAGGCCTTGTGACCCGGCGGGTTCTTGAACGTGCTGCCGCCGGTCTTGGACTTGATCGGCTGGGCGGCTTCGCGGTTGGCGGACAGTTCTTCCATGCGGGCGCGAATCGCGGCCGGTTCGTCCGGCGTGCCCTGCAGCACCGCCTCGATGAAAATCAGGCCGTCACGGGCACCTTGCGCCTTGCGGTAGGTGAAATCCATGTCGGCGCTGGAAAGCCTGATTTTATTGCCTTTTTCGTCGATCGCGGAGGCTTCGACAAAAACGTCCTTGATCTCGCGGCCATAGCAGCCGGCATTCATCTTGAGCGCCCCGCCGATGGTTCCGGGCACGCCGCGCAGGAATTCCAGACCCGCGATGCCGGCATCGGCGGCGGCGCGCGCCACCGCGCCGTCCAGGGCGGCGGCGCCGACGCGCACCTTCATGCCATCAATTTCAATCTTGCCGAAAGCCGAGGACAGCCGCACCACGGCGCCGGGAATGCCGCCATCGCGCACCAGCAAATTGGAGCCGACGCCGATCACCGACACCCGCAGGTCGGCGGGCTTGGCGGCGATGAAGACGGCGAGATCGTCCGCATCAGCGGGACGGAACAGCACTTCGGCGGGGCCGCCGGCGCGAAACCAGACGAGATCCTTCAGCGGCGCATCCCGCATGATCGAGCCGCGCACCGGCGGCAAGCTATCGCAGGGCCGCGTCATCATCAAACCAGACCCTCCAGCTTCTTGGGAAGGTTATACATCCAGCCGGTGATGGAGCCGGCGCCGGTGCCGATGATGGCAGCGCCCGGCTTGACGTAAGGGGCGACAGCGGCGGCGAGATCGTCTTCGCCGTCTATGATGATGACGTTGCGGTGGCCATGGGCGCGCAGGGCCTCGGCATAGCTGTCGCGGCTGATGCCTTCGATGGGTTGCTCGCCCGCGGCATAGACCGGGGCGATCACCGCCACGTCGGCGTCATTCAGGCAGGTGGCGAACTGTTCGAAGGTGTCGCGCAACCTCGTATATCTGTGCGGCTGCACCACCGCCACGATGGGCCCCTTGTAGGCCTGGCGCGCGGCACGCACGGCGGCGGCGATCTTGAAGGGATTGTGGGCATAGTCGTCGATGATGGCGGCCCCATTCACCTCGCCCACCTTGGTGAAGCGGCGGCCGACGCCGCGAAATTCCGCCAGGCCCTTCTTGATGACGGCATCGGGCACACCCAGCTGGCGCGCAACCACGATGGCAGCCAGCGCGTTCTGGACATTGTGCTCGCCGGGCATGGGCAAGGTCATGCCGTCCATGCGCTCTTCGCTGTTCTTGCGGCGATCGGTGAACACGCAATCGAAATGCGACAGGCCTTCGGAGAAGGACACATTCACCGCGCGCGCATCGGCCTGGGGCGAGAAGCCATAGGTGATCATGCGGCGGTCGGTGATGCGCCCCACCATCGCCTGCACTTCGGGATGGTCGATGCACAGCACCGCGAAGCCGTAAAAGGGCACATTCTCGACAAAGCGCTGGAAGGCGTCGCGCATATTGTCGAAGGTGCCGTAGAAATC
>CANKIV010000203.1 GCA_947482125.1 Alphaproteobacteria bacterium | reverse complement strand
GAATTTCGGCAAGAAGCTGCTGGAACGCGGCGTCATGACCGAAGCGGACATGAAGGCGATGGACGCCCAGGTGAAAGCCACCGTCATTGCTTCGGCCGAATTCGCCACCGAAAGCCCCGAGCCGGGCCTTGAAGAACTCTACACGGACATTTACGCCTGATGAGCACCGAAATCCTGATGCCCGCGCTGTCGCCCACCATGGAAGAGGGCAAGCTGTCCAAATGGCTGGTTAAGACCGGCGATGTGGTGAAATCCGGCACCATCCTGGCCGAGATCGAAACCGACAAGGCGACGATGGAATTCGAAGCCGTCGATGAAGGCACCATCGGCGAGATCCTGGTCGCCGAAGGCACCGAAGGCGTGAAGGTCAATTCGCCCATCGCCACCCTGCTCGCCGATGGCGAAGCCGCCGGCGCGGCCCCCGCCAGGAAGGCGGCCAAGAAAGACGCGCCGAAAGAAGCCAAGTCCGAAGCGCCCGCCGGAAAGTCGGAAGCGCCGAAAGTGGAAGTGGCCTCCGATCCGGAAGTCCCCGAAGGCACCGAGATGGTCACCCAGACCGTGCGCGACGCGCTGCGCGACGCCATGGCCGAGGAAATGCGCCGCGACGAACTGGTGTTCCTGATGGGCGAGGAAGTCGCCCAGTATCAGGGCGCCTACAAGATTTCGCAGGGGTTGCTGGACGAGTTCGGCGATCGCCGCGTGATCGACACGCCCATCACCGAGCATGGCTTTACCGGTCTTGCGGTTGGCGCGGCCTTTGACGGCCTCAAGCCCATCGTGGAATTCATGACCTGGAACTTCGCCATGCAGGCGATGGACCAGATCATCAACTCAGCCGCCAAGACGCGTTACATGTCAGGCGGCCAGATGAGCTGCCCCATTGTCTTCCGCGGCCCCAATGGCGCCGCCGCCCGCGTCGCCGCCCAGCACAGCCAGGACTATTCCGCCTGGTATGCCTCGGTGCCGGGCCTCAAGGTCATCGCGCCTTATTCCGCCGCCGATGCCAAGGGTCTGTTGAAAGCCGCGATCCGCGACGGCAGCCCGATCATTTTCCTGGAAAATGAAATTCTCTACGGCAAGAGCTTCCCGGTTCCCAAGCTGGACGATTTCGTCCTGCCGATCGGCAAGGCCCGAATCTGCCGCACCGGCAAGGACGTCACCATCGTCGCCTATTCGATCACCGTCGGTCAGGCGCTGGAAGCCGCCGACAAGCTGGCGGAAGAGGGCATCGACGCCGAAGTCATCGACCTGCGCACCCTGCGCCCGCTGGACATCGACACGGTGATCGCAAGCGTGAAGAAGACCAACCGCATCGTCACCATGGAACAGGCCTGGCCGGTCTGCTCCATCGGTTCGGAGATATGCGCCCAGGTGGTGGAGAAGGCGTTCGATTATCTCGACGCGCCACCGACCAAGGTCGCGGGCAAGGACGTGCCGATGCCCTATGCCGCCAATCTCGAAAAGCTTGCCCTGCCGACGGTCGATGACCTGATCGCGGCGGTCAAGGCCGTCAGCTACAAGGAATAGACCGTGGCGACGAACATTCTCATGCCCGCCCTGTCGCCCACCATGGAAGAGGGCAAGCTGGCCAAGTGGCTGGTGAAGGAAGGCGACACCGTCAAGTCCGGCACCATCCTGGCCGAGATCGAAACCGACAAGGCGGCGATGGAATTCGAAGCCGTGGACGAAGGCACCATCGGCAAGATCCTGGTCGCCGAAGGCAGCGAAGGCGTGAAGGTCAATGCGCCCATCGCCGTGCTGCTGGGCGAGGGTGAAAAGGCCGGCGCCGCCGTCGACATCCCCGCCGCGATGAAAGACATCAAGGCGGCGATGAAGGCCGAAGTGTCTGCTGCTGACGCCGCGAAAGCTGACGCGCCCAAAGCCACCGCGCCTGTCGCGAAAGCCGATGGCGCGCGCGTCTTCGCCTCGCCGCTGGCCAAGCGTATCGCCGCCAGCAAGGGCATCGACCTGTCCGCTCTGTCCGGCAGCGGCCCGCGCGGACGTATCGTCAAGTCAGATGTAGAGAATGCAAAACCCGGCGCGGCCAAACCCGCCGCCGCAGGCGCCGCGCCCGCCGCAGGTCCGTCCGGCATCGCGCCGTTGCCCGATGCACGGCTCCTCTATCCCGCCGGCAGCTATGAAGAGACGCCGCACGATTCCATGCGCAAGGCCATCGCCAAGCGCCTGACCTCGGCCAAGACGCTGATCCCGCATTACTACCTGACGGTGGATTGCAATCTGGATTCGCTGATGGCGGTGCGCGAAAAGATGAACGCCGCCGCGCCCAAGGGCAAAGACAAGGTCCCGGCCTACAAGCTGTCGGTGAACGACTTCATCATGAAGGCGTCGGCCATGGCGCTGATGAAGCATCCGGACGTCAACGCCTCCTGGACCGACACCGCCATCCTGCGCCACAAGGATGCCGATGTCGGCGTCGCCGTGGCGCTGGATTTCGGCCTGATCACGCCGATCATCTTCAAGGCCCAGACCAAGGGCTTGGTAGAGATCAGCAACGAGGTCAAGACGCTGGCCGGCCTGGCCAAGGAAAAGAAACTGAAGCCCAACCAGTATGAAGGCGGCGGATTCTCGGTTTCGAACCTCGGCATGTACGGCATCAAGAATTTCACCTCGATCATCAACCCGCCGCAAAGCTGCATCATCGCCGTGGGTGCGGGCGAAGAGCGCCCCATCGTCAAGAACGGCAAGATCGAGATCGCCACGGTGATGACGGTGACCATGTCGGCCGATCACCGCGTGGTGGATGGCGGCACCGGCGCCAAGTTCCTCCAGACCCTCAAGGCCTTCATCGAGGAACCGGCCTCCATGCTGCTATGAGTGACACCAGCTTCGACGTCATCGTGGTTGGCGGCGGCCCGGGAGGCTATGTCTGCGCCATCCGTTGCGCCCAGCTGGGCCTGAAGACCGCGGTGGTCGAGCGCGACCGCATGGGCGGCATCTGCCTGAACTGGGGCTGCATCCCGACCAAGGCGCTGCTGCGCTCCAGCGAAATCTGGCACATGCTGCACCGGCTGAAGGAATTCGGCATCAGCGCCGACAATTTCAAGTTCGACATCACCAAGATCGTCGAGCGCAGCCGCGCCGTATCGCAGCAATTGTCCAATGGCGTCGCCGGGCTGATGAAGAAGCACAAGATCACCGTGATCGCGGGCGAGGCCAAGCTGGCCGGCAAGGGCAAGCTGAGCGTAACCAAGGACGGCAAGGCGGCCGACTACACCGCCAAGAACATCGTGCTGGCGACAGGTGCCCGCGCACGCACGCTGCCCGGTTTGGAGCCGGATGGCCTGCTGGTCTGGACCTATCGTGAAGCGATGGTGCCGCCCTCCATGCCCAAGTCGCTGCTGGTTGTCGGTTCGGGCGCCATCGGCATCGAATTCGCCAGCTTCTACCGCACTCTGGGCGCGGAGGTGACCGTGGTCGAAGTGCTGGACCGGGTGATGCCGGTGGAAGATGAAGAGATTTCGGCGCTGGCCGCCAAGGCCTTCACCAAGCAGGGCATGAAGCTCAAGCTCGGCACCACGGTGACGGCGCTGAAGAAGGGCGCCGACAATGTCACCTGCACCCTGAAGGACAAGGCCGGCAAGACCGAGGAAGTCACGGTCGACCGTGTCATCCTCGCCATGGGCATTGTCGGCAATGTCGAGAACATCGGCCTGGAAGCGGCCGGCATCAAGGTCGAGAAGACCCACATCGTCGCCGGCAAGTATGGCGAGACCGGCGTTGACGGCGTCTGGGCGATCGGCGACCTGGTCGGCGGCCCCTGGCTGGCGCACAAGGCCATGCATGAAGGTGTTATCGTCGCCGAGAAGATCGCGGGCGCGAAGGGCGTGCATCCGCTCAACACCGCGAACGTGCCAGGCTGCACCTATTGCTGGCCGCAGGTTGCCAGCGTCGGCATGACCGAAGCCAAGGCGAAAGAGTCCGGCCGCAAGATCAAGGTGGGCAAGTTCCCCTTCATCGGCAACGGCAAGGCCATTGCGCTGGGCGAACCCGAAGGCCTGATCAAGACCGTGTTCGACGAGACCACCGGCGAGCTTCTGGGCGCGCACATGATTGGCGCCGAAGTCACCGAGCTGATCCAGGGTTATGTCGTGGCCAAGTCGGGCGAACTCACCGACGCCGAGCTGTCGCACACCATCTTCCCGCATCCGACCCTGTCGGAAATGATGCATGAAGCGGTGCTGGCGGCCGACAAGGCCGCGCTCCACATCTAGTCCAGTAGACGTTTGACGTCCTGCGCCACGGCACTGGTGTTGCCGGTGTCGGTCGTGACTAGCCGCGTCTTGCCCTCGCGGTCGAAGAAATAGACCGCATTGGAATGGTTCACCTCATAGGGCGGACCCTTTTTCACGCCATAGGCGATCCGGTAGGTGCGGGCGAGGTTCGCCAGTTCGTTGCGGCCGCCGCGCAGGCCCACCATTTGCGGCGAGAAGGCCTTGGCATAATCGGCCATCACCGCATCGCTGTCGCGGTCGGGATCGACGGTAACAAACAGGATGCGCACATCGGGGCTGTTCACCTTGCCCAGCATGTCGGTGAGGTTGGCCAGGGTGGCGGGGCAGACATCGGGGCAGTGGGTAAAGCCGAAATAGAGCGCCACAACCTTGCCGCGAAAATCCTCCGCCGAGACAGGTTTGCCGCCGGAGGTCATGTGGAACTTCAGCCTGGGCATGCCGCCGGAAATGTCGGTCATGTGCCAAGGCGCCGGGCGCGAACAGCCGGCGAGAAGAAGCGCAAAAATCAGGGCGAAAATCCGCATGGCCGCGTCCATATCACGCTGGGCGGGAGGGCGCGAGGTGCATAGTATCGCGCCTCATGTATGTACCCGACCAT
>CANKIV010000202.1 GCA_947482125.1 Alphaproteobacteria bacterium | reverse complement strand
TGAGAGGAGCGGTGGCTGCGTAGCAGCCACGATTTGGTCCAGTGGGCCAAATCGAGCAACGAGCGCGCCGAGCACAGGTGAGGCGCAGCGCGGAAACAACCTCTGAAAAGAATTTCATGATCCGCCTCGACAATATCAGCAAGCAGAACGGCCATCAGCTCCTGTTCATCGACGCGTCGATGGGGCTTCAGAAAGGCGAAAAGGTCGGCCTGGTCGGCCCCAACGGCGCCGGCAAATCGACGCTGTTCCGCATGATCACGGGCCAGGATCCGCCCGACGACGGCCAGGTGACGATCGAAACC
This sequence comes from Alphaproteobacteria bacterium, assembly GCA_947482125.1. Taxonomy (GTDB): domain Bacteria; phylum Pseudomonadota; class Alphaproteobacteria; order Micropepsales; family Micropepsaceae; genus Rhizomicrobium. The sequence goes on along the minus strand of CANKIV010000202.1, from coordinate 4,587 downwards.
GGCATGACGATCGGCTATTTCAGCCAGGATGTCGGTGAAATGTCGGGCCAGAGCGCTGTTGCGGCGGTAATGGACGGCGTGGGACCGGCCAGCGTGCTGGCTGCCGAGATGAGCCAGCTTGAGGCCGCGATGGTCGATCCGGACCGCATGGGCGAGATGGACGCGCTGGTCGAACGTTATGGCGAGGTGCAGGCGCGCTTCGAGGAACTGGATGGCTATGCGCTCGATGCCCGGGCGCGCGAAGTGCTGGCGGGCCTGAGCTTCAGCCAGGAGCGGATGGACGGCGATGTCGGTCTGCTGTCCGGCGGCTGGAAGATGCGCGTGGCGCTCGCCCGCATCCTGGTGATGCGCCCCGACGGCATGCTGCTGGACGAGCCCAGCAACCATCTGGACCTGGAAAGCCTGATCTGGCTGGAGGAATTCCTCAAGGGTTACGACGGCGCGCTGCTGATGACCTCGCACGACCGCGCCTTCATGAACCGCATCATCGGCAAGGTGGTGGAGATCGATGGCGGTACCCTGACCACCTATTCGGGCAACTACGATTTCTATGAGCAGCAGCGGGCGCTGAGCGAGAAACAGCGCCAGGCGCAGTTCGATCGCCAGCAGGCGATGATGGCCAAGGAGATCAAGTTCATCGAGCGGTTCAAGGCGCGCGCCAGCCACGCCGCCCAGGTGCAGAGCCGCGTGAAGAAACTCGACAAGATCGAAAAGGTCGAGATGCCCCGGCGCCGCCAGGCGGTGCAATTTGAATTCCGCGCACCCCCACGCTCCGGCGATGACGTGGCGAACTTCCGGGGCGTTCACAAGGCCTATGGCAGCCAGTCCATCTATGCCGGGCTCGATTTCCTGGTGCGCCGCAAGGAACGCTGGTGCATCCTGGGTGCCAATGGCGCGGGAAAATCCACCTTGCTGAAGCTGGTGGCGGGCGGGGCCGAGCCGGACCAGGGCAAGGTGGTGATCGGCAGCAATGTGAAGATGGGATATTTCGCCCAGCATTCGATGGACCTCCTCGACGGTGACGACACGATCTTCGGGTCGCTGGAAAAATCCTTTCCGCAGGCAGGCCAAGGGGCCTTGCGCACGCTGGCCGGCTGCTTTGGCTTCTCCGGCGACGACATCGAAAAAAGCTGCCGTGTCCTGTCGGGCGGCGAAAAGGCGCGTCTGGTTATGGCCAAGATGCTGTTCGATCCGCCCAACTTTCTGGTTCTGGATGAGCCCACCAACCATCTGGACATGGCGACGAAGGAAATGCTGGTAGCGGCGCTGGCGGAATTCGAAGGCACCATGCTGTTTGTCAGCCATGACCGCCACTTTTTAGGCGCGCTGTCCAACCGGGTGCTGGAGCTGACGGACGGAGAGGTGCATCAGTATGCTGGCGGCTACACCGAATATGTGGCGCGCACGGGGCAGGAAGCGCCCGGCCTTCACCCCGCCGGCTAGCCGGCCTTCCTCAGCAGATTTTCCGTCCCGCTGTCGGTTTCTGAAACCTCCGTTCGTCGTTACGATGTCAGGCCGATGGGGCCCGCTGGAACGCTGAGGAAGGCGATGCGTGTTTTGGTGCTGGTGAAGGCGACCGAGGACAGCGAAAAGGGTTTCAAGCGCACGCCCGAGACCGGCCCCATGCGTTCGTGCCAGCGGTTGGTGATGGGGACGGGGCGGGGATAGAGCGACGTGCGCAGGGTGGTCACGGCAGCGGGCAGGGGATAGTAAAAATAGCGGTATTCGCCCCCGCCCGAAACCATGCCGCGCCATCACGATCCTGCTGCGGAACATCGCATCCTGATCATACAGCGCCGCCATGGCATCGCAGGCTGCATCCGTCATGAGGCTGGGCTGCACCGACCAGCCCTGTTGGTTCAGTTCGCCTGCGATGCGGGTCCAGTCCTGATCTTTGGGCATGGGCAAAGGATAGCGCCTTCCGCGCAGCCTCCGCCTCCCATATCCTGCGTTCAAATTCGAGGATGAAATGGCAACTCTCTACGGAATAAAGAACTGCGACACGATGAAAAAGGCTTGGACCTGGCTGGATTCGAAGAAGGTCGCCTACGCCTTCCATGACTACAAGAAAGCCGGCATCGACAAGCCGACCCTGGAAGGCTGGGTGAAGAAAGTCGGCTGGGAGGTGCTGCTCAACCGAGCCGGCACCACTTTCAAGAAGCTGCCGGACGCCGACAGGGAAAATGTCACCGAGAAAAAGGCGATTGCCCTGATGCTGGCCCAGCCCTCCATGATCAAGCGGCCGGTGCTGGACGCCAAAGGCAAGCTGACGGTCGGCTTCAAGCCGGACGAATACAAGAAGCTGTTCGGCTAGCCGGCAGGGCGTTCATTCGCGGGCATGGAAATATTTTCTCGCGGCCAAGGAATGCAATCCTGCCGCCGCCCAGACGATCATCACCGCGCTCTGACCGCTTGCCCGGGGCATCCGGCGCCCGCCGCTGCCGACGGCAGCCGGATACATTATTGAGTTGCGCGCGCCAGCGTGGTGAGGGTGATGTCGCTGCGATAGAAAAAGCCCAGATTCTCATACAGCGCGATGGCGCCGCTATTGGCCGCCAGCACATGCAGGAACGGCGTTTCGTCCTGCGCCAGAATGCGCCGCGCCACGACCCGCATCAGTGCGCCGGCATAGCCCTTACCGCGATGATCCGGATGGGTGCAGACCCCGCTGACTTCGGTGAATCCGGCCAGCTTCAGCCGCTCGCCGGCCATCGCCACCAACTTTCCGTTCTGCCGCAAGCCGACGAAGTCGCCCAGTTGATGGGTGCGGCGGAAAAATGGTCCCGGTTCGGTCAGGGTGGCCAGCGCCAGCATCTCTTCGGCATCGGCGTCGCCCAGCGCCTGAACCTCGAAACCAGTTTCTCCCTCCGCGACTTCGCCAGCGATCAACTGGTGCAAGTCCATCTGCATCGCCAGCATGGTGCCGGGCGGCGGTTCGATGGCGCCGGTTTCCACTATGCCGATCACGCCGCCATCGGGGATCAGATCCTCCAGCGCGGCAAGGCTCTCCGGGGTCAGGTCGCGGCTGGCGGCGAACAGGCCGTAATCCGCGCCGATGCGCCGGGCGCGATTGCCGCCTTGCGCCAGATGGGCCTGACGGCTGGTCAGGGCATTCCAGACCGGACGATCCAAAAGGTGCGCCATGCAACTTTTTACAGCCTCGCGGATGATCGCGGTTGCAAAAAAACTGCGACATAGCGGTCCGGTTGGGCTTTGCTACTAGGGCTAGATATGACGATTCGCGGGGCCAATTCATGCCTGTGAGCGGATGTTCAAGCCGCTTGAACGCCCCACCCGCGAATTGTTGATTGCTCGCCCCGCGCGAAAAGCGCGGGCATTGGAAGATCGCCACAGGGACCATGGAACAGGAAGCCTATCGTCACGTCCCTTACGACATCGATGTCGAGCAGGCTTTGCTCGGCGCGATCCTGGCCGACAACCGGGCGATGGAGCGTGCCAGCGCGCTGGTCAAGCCCGAGCATTTCTACGATCCGCTGCACGCCCGCATCTTCGAGACCATGTCGCTGATGATCGAGCGCGGCGGCGTGGTGGTCACGCCCTTGACCCTGCACGCCACCATGAAGTCCGATCCCGGCGTGATCGAGACTGGCGGCCAGGCCTATTTTGACGCCCTGCGCAGCGCCGCCCCGGCCATCCCCAACGTCAAGGATTATTGCGGCATCCTGGCCGACCTTTATGTGCGCCGCAGCCTGATCCGCATCGGCGAGGATATCGTCAACACCGCCTATGACGCGCCCACCGAAAAGGACTCCCGCGCCCAGATCGCCGAGGCCGAAAAGGCGCTCTATGCGGTGGCCGAGACCAACAAGTATGGCGAAGGCGCGCTGGATTTCCACGAGGCGCTGCGCAAGGCGGTGGAGTCGGCCGAAAAGGCCCATGCCCGTGGTGGCCGCATTTCCGGCATCACTTCTGGCTTCACCGACATCGACAGCCTGCTGGGCGGATTGCAGCCGTCCGACCTTCTGATCCTGGCCGGGCGTCCCGGCATGGGCAAGACCGCGCTGGGCACCAACATGGCCTTCCATGCCGCGCAACAGTACATGCGCGACCTGGAATCTGGCGCCGAATTTCCCAGCGGCGCGCCGGTGCTGTTCTTCTCCCTGGAAATGGCGGCGCAGCAGCTCTCGGCGCGTATCCTCTCCGAGCAGGCCGAGCTGGAAATGTGGAAGATCCGCAACGGCAAGTTCAGCGAAAGCGAATGGGAGAAATTCGTTCTCACCATGCAGGACCTGTCCTCGCTGCCGCTTTACATCGACGACAGCGGCGGCATCTCCATCGCCCAGATCGCGGCCCGCGCCCGTCGCCTCAAGCGCGAAAAGAATATCGGCCTGATCATCATCGACTATCTGCAGCTGGTGGAGCCGGCGCGCCGTCATGAAAACCGCGTGCAGGAAATCACCGAAGTCACCAAGGGCCTGAAAACCCTGGCCAAGGAACTGAACGTGCCGGTGCTGGCGCTGTCCCAGCTGTCGCGCGGCGTTGACGCCCGCGACGACAAGCGCCCTGTGCTGTCGGATTTGCGCGAATCCGGCTCCATCGAGCAGGACGCCGACGTGGTGATGTTCG
>CANKIV010000201.1 GCA_947482125.1 Alphaproteobacteria bacterium | reverse complement strand
TCTATATAGGCGGCATGCGCGTCACACGCCGCAAGCCGCACTGAGCAACATTCAGACCCGCGAGGCCATCATGACCCGGACCAGAATTCTCGCCGCCAGCGGCGCCTTCCTTGTTGCAGCGGTTGCCGGGGCCGGCGCGCAGGGCGCCAAGCCGGCGCTGTACACCGCCGAGCAGGCGCAGGCCGGCGCGACCATCTATGCGCAAGCCTGCGCCACCTGTCACGGCGGCGCCCTGGAAGGCGGCAGTGCGCCGGCGCTCAAGGGGGCGGACTATAACGGACGGGCGGCGGCGCAAGGCGCGACACCGCAATCGCTGCATGACGTGGTGGTCAACACCATGCCGCAGACCGATCCCGGCGGCCTCAAGCCGGAGGAATACAATGCGGTGGTTTCCTACCTGCTGCAGCAGAACGGCTTTCCCGCCGGAACAGCCGCGCTGGCGCCGGGTGCACCGGGCATGAAAGAAACACGGGTCGCGCCGTAATGATTGCCGCGATCAAGAACACGCTGGCAGGCATTTCCACCGCCACCCTCACCACGGTTCTTCTGAAGAAGGGCCTGCGCAATGTCTGGCTGCGCGGCGCTTTCCCGAAGCAGCCTGGTCAGACACGCATCGTGGGCACGGCCTTTACCTTGCGCTTTGTCCCGGCGCGCGAGGATCTGGCGACACCGGCAAGCTGGGCCTCGCCCATTTCCACCCGCGCCGCCATTGAGGCGATGGAAGAAGGCGTGATCGCGGTGGCCGACGCCATGGGCGTCACCGATGCCGGCATCTTCGGCGATATTCTTTGCGCCCGCATGGCCAGGCGCAAAGTCGCCGCCCTGATCACTGACGGGGTGGTGCGCGACATGGAAGGCGTGCTGGCGACCGGCCTGCCGCTATGGTGCGCGGGCGCGGCGGCGCCGCCCTCGGTTGCAGGGCTGACATTCGTGAACTGGCAGGAACCCATCGCCTGCGGCGGCGTGGCGATTTTCCCGGGCGACACCATCGTGGCGGACGGCGATGGCGCGGTGGTGATCCCGCAGGCGATGCTGGCCGAAGTCGCCGAACTGGCGGCCGAACAGGAGCTGCAGGAATCCTGGATCATGGGCGAAGTGCAGAAGGGCACGCCCCTGCCCGGCCTGTATCCGCCCAATGATGAGAACAAGGCCAGGTATGCCGCCTGGCGCAAAGGCCAGAAGAGCTAGTCTTTCTTCTGCTATTGGACGGCATGGACCTTCAGGCCCTCTACAACCAGGCGACGGCGGCGCACCAGCAGGGCGACCTGGCGAGAGCCGAAGATGGCTATCTGCGCCTGTTGGCGCTGGTGCCGAACAATCCGGAAGTCCGCCACCCCCTTGGCGTGCTGCGCGCGCAGCAGGGGCGCGTGGCAGAGGCGCTGGCGCTTTTGGAAGCGGCGGTGGCGCAACGCCCGTCCAATGCCGGCCTGCTGAAGGATTACGCCATGGTGTTGGCCGGCGCGGGCCGCATTCAGGAGACGCTCACGACATTTGAGCTGGCCCTGAACCTGAAAACGGGCGATCCGGAACTGACGCTGTTGCGCATCGAGGCGCTGCTTCGGCTGAAGCGTCACGCCGAGGCGCTGACTGCGATCGACCAGGCCCTGGTCGCCAGTCCGCAGGCGGTGCTCCTCCTGCATCAGCGCGGCCTGGCGCTCGCCGGGCTTGGCCGGCATGCCGATGCGCAAGCCTGCTTTGCGCGCGTGCTGCAGCTCAAGCCGGATTCGGATGCCGCGCTGTACGAACATGGCACGGCTTTGGCGGCACAACACCGCATCGCCGACTGGTTCGCATCCTTCCACGCCTTCGCGCATCGCGGCGTCAGCGCAGGACTGCCGGGTGACGGCAAAGAACTCGCGCACAAGGCGCGCCACGATGCCGAGCAGGCGGCATGGCATCGGGAACAGGGCATCACACCCGATCCCGGCCTGCATATTGAAGGCGGCGGCCGGCTGGAAGGACCTGCGATCAATCCCGTCAACGCCCAAGACGCGGCACGGCAGTGGCGCGAAAGCCGCCCGCAGGTTGTGGTGGTCGATAATCTTCTGACCGACGAGGCGCTTGCCGCTCTGCGCCGTTTTTGCCTGGGTTCCACCGTATGGCGCACCGGTTACGACACCGGCTATCTGGGCGCTTTTCCCGAGCACGGATTTTCGGTGCCGCTTCTTGCCCAGCTCGCAGAGGAATTCCGGAGCGTTTTTTCCGGTATCTGCGGGGACCTGCCCCTGAAATATGCCTGGGCTTTCAAATATGACAGCACCATGGAGGGCGTCCACATCCATGCCGATGATGCGGTGGTGAACGTCAACTTCTGGATCACGCCGGACGATGCCAACCTTGATCCCGAACGGGGCGGACTGGTGGTGTGGGACGTGCCCGCCCCGCGCGAGTGGGACTTCAGCAAATTCGGCAGCCAGCAGGCGGCGACACGCGATTTTCTGGCAGGCAAGAACGCCAAATCCATCACCGTGCCCTATCGCGCCAACCGGGCGGTGATTTTCGATTCCGATCTTCTGCACCAGACCGACAAGATCCGGTTCAAGGAAGGCTATTCCAGCCGCCGCATCAACGTCACCCTGCTTTATGGCGAGCGGGACCGGACGCCAGGCTGAGCGAGACGTTATTCAATAAAGTCTCGCAAGCGCCCGTATGAACGTTCGATATGGCGGCGCATGGCGGCTTCCGCCGCCGCACCGTCGCGCGCGCGGATCGCCTTTATCACCGCGTCATGCTCATGCACCGCTTCCTCGGCGATTTCGCTGCGAAAGCAGGAGCGGAAGATATGGACATGGATGTGCAGCCGCGCCAGCGAGTCCGCGATCAGGTGGTTGCCGCCGCCCTGGGCGATCAGCTTGTGAAATTCGGTGTCCATGTCGGCAAAGCCGTCATGCGACGGCGCGCCCTCGCCGCTGGCGAGGCTGCCAATGTCGCTTTCCGCCATCGCTTCGGCCGCCTTGCGCGCGGCATGGGGCTCGACCAGCAGGCGGAATTCGAACAGCTCGTCGAGCTGGGCGCGGCCCATGCGCGGCGCGGTGGCATAGCCGGTGAAATGCTTCTTGCTGACCAGCCCATTGGCTTCCAGCATCGACAGCGCCTCGCGGATCGGGGTCTGGGAGACCCCCAGCTCGCGGGCCAGGCTGTCCACCGAAACCCGGGTATCGGGCGGCAGCTTGAGGGACATGATATCGGCCCGGATCCGGCGATAGACCTCTTCCGCCAGGCCCGAGGGCCGGACGATCTGCCGGTCTGCCGCCTCATTTACCTCCGACATGCCGAAACTTTCCCACAGAAAGGCTGGATTTTGCCGTTGACCAAAGGAAGCATAACCCATACGGTCCGCCGATCCTATAGGATATTTGATCCGTATGCTGGCTTCCGTCGCGCAAGTCCGAGAACTGGCCGAAGGCATCCTGACCGCCAATGGCGTACCGGCGGATCATGCCCGCACCCAGGCCGGGCTGTTCATCGAAGCGGAGATGCGGGCCATCCCCAGCCACGGGTTGCTACGCCTGCGCCGGGTGATCGAGCGCATCCATGCCGGCCTGTCGGTGCCGGGCGCCAGCGGCAAGCAGGTCTGGACCGCGCGCAGCTTCCTGGCGGTGGACGGAGAACGCGGTCTTGGTCCCGTGGTCGCCATGGCGGCGCTGGACACCATCGTGCCGCGCGCCCGCGAAGATGGCATCGCCATCGCCGCCATCCGCAACACCAATCATCTGGGGGCACTCGCCTATTATGCCGAGCATGTCGCCAATCTGGGCCTGACCTGCATCGCGCTCACCATTTCCGAAGCGCTGGTGCATCCCTATGGCGGGCGCAAGGCGATGATCGGCACCAACCCCATCGCCATCGGCGTGCCCGCCGCGCCCCATCCCATGGTGCTCGACATGGCGACCGGGCTTGTCTCGATGGGCAAGATTCACGACCACGCCAATCGCGGCGCGCCGATCCCGCTGGGTTGGGCGCTGGACGAAAATGGCGATCCCACCACCGATGCCAGCGCCGCCAAGAAAGGCGCCATCGCCCCGTTCGGCGGCCCCAAGGGTTACGCGCTGGGCATCGCCTTTGAAGTTCTGGTCGCCAGCCTGGCGGCATCGGCCATCGGCACCGACGTCAAGGGCACGCTGGACTCCACGAATGTCAGCAACAAGGGCGACCTCTTTATCGTCATTGCCCCACCGCATGCCGAAGCCGCCAAGGCGCTGGTGACCGACTATCTCGACAGCATCCGCAGCGCCGCCCCCGCCGACCCGGAACATCCGGTGCTGGCGCCTGGCGACCGCGCCCACAAGGTGCGGGCGCAGTCGGAAAAGCGCGGCGTCTATCTCGATGACGGGTTGTGGGACGATCTGCAGAAGCTGGCGGCGGAATCTGAAAAAGGAAAAGTGAAATGACGAGTATCTTCGGCGCCCTGCGCCTTCCGGCTTCCGTGATCTTCGGCTCCGGCCAGCGCGCCGCCATCGGCATGATGACCGCCCAGATCGGCAAACGCGCCCTGATCTGCACCGATGCGCGTCTGGGCAATGACGCCCAGTTCAAGGCCATCGTCGCCGACATCGAAGCCCATGGCGTCAAGACAAAAGTCTATGACCGCACCGAGGCCGACCTGCCGATGGAAGGCATTTCCGGCTGCGTTACCGAATGCGCCGACTTCAAGCCCGATGTGGTGCTGGGGATCGGCGGAGGCTCCTGCATGGACATGGCCAAGTGCGTTGCGGTGCTGCTGCAGCATGGCGGCAGCCTGCGCGACTATTACGGCGAGAACAAAATTCCCGGCCCCGTGGCGCCGGTGATCGCTGTGCCGACGACATCCGGCACGGGCTCGGAAGTGACGCCTGTGGCGGTGATCGCCGACACCGAGCGCGGCACGAAGGTTGGCATTTCCAGCCCTTATCTGATCCCGCG
>CANKIV010000200.1 GCA_947482125.1 Alphaproteobacteria bacterium | reverse complement strand
TCTGCAATGACGGCAGCAAGGACAGGACCGGCGAGATACTGGACCGCCTGACGCTTTCCTATCCGCAACTTCGCCCGCTGCATTTCCCGCAAAACCAGGGCGCCGCCGCCGCGCTCAATGCCGCCATCGCCGCCACCACCGGCGATTGGGTGCTGCTGATCGATTCCGACGGCCAGTTTCCGATTCTGAACCTGCCGGGCATGCTTGACGCCGTGCGGCGCAGCGGCGGGCGCGCCGCCATCGGCATCCGGCAGAAGAAGGACGTGCCCTTCGCGCAGTTCGGAAGCTGGGCCAGCGGACTGGTGTGCAATCTGGTGCATGGCAGCCGGGTGCGTGACTTCAATTCCGCCTTCAAGCTGATATGGGGACCGACCCTGCGCGGCCTGGGCCTGGAAGCCAAGGGCATGAATTATTCCACTGAAGTCACCTCGCGGTTGTTGGAACGCGGGATCACGCTGGCGGAAGTCGAGATCGAGCATCGTCCCCGCGCCACCGGCACGTCCAGCATGAAGCTGGTGCGCGGCGCCATCCACCGACTGCTGTTCGTGAGCTATATCGCGCTTCGGCAATTGCTGCTGGGCCTGGGCATTCTCATCCGGCCGCAGCCATGAGCGCCCCTGCCGCCACCAAAATCGTCCTGTTCTGCGGCGGGCGCGGCAGCGCCACCATCATTCGTGCCCTGCTGCGCCAGACCGACATCGACCTGACCCTGCTCGTCAACGCCTATGACGATGGTCTTTCCACCGGTGCGCTGCGCAATTTCATTCCCGGCATGCTGGGGCCATCGGATTTCCGCAAGAACCTGTCCTATCTGCTGGGCAACTATTCCAATGCCCAGTATGCGCTGCGCAACCTGATGGAATACCGCCTGCCCGCCTCATCCGGGGCGCAGGAGATTGAAAGCCTTGCCCGCTTCGCGCGAAACAATGACACGTCGCTGCTCGACGAACCGCTCAAGAGTTGGTTCGTGCAGTTGCCGCCGCCGCTCTCGGCGCGCCTGCGCGGCCTGCTCGGGCGCTTCTTTGATCACGCCGCCGGCGCGGACGAAGCCTTCGACTATCGCGACTGTTCGCTGGGCAATCTGGTCTTCGCCGGGGCCTATCTGCAAATGGGCCGGGATTTCAACGCGGCCGCCGCCGCTGTGGGCGATCTGGTCGGCAGCCGGGCGCGGCTGCTGAATGTCAGCAGCGAGCAAAACCGGGTTCTGGCCGGGCTGAAGCTGGACGGCACGTACCTGTCCTGCGAAGCGGAAATCGTCGGGCCCCAATCTGCCATCCCGATCACCAATCTGTATCTTCTGGAACATCCTCTTGCCACCGAGGAGATGCAAACGCTTGCGGCCCGTGATTTCGCCGGCAAGCAGGCGTTTCTGGCGCAGCGCGACGCGGTCCCCGCTTTGTCGCCCGCCGCCGCCGAAGCCATCGCGAATGCGGATATCATTCTGTACGGGCCGGGCACCCAGCACTCTTCCCTGCTGCCCAGCTATCGCATCGCGCGCCAGGCGCTGGCGGCAGCGCCCGCGCCGGTTGCGGCAATGGTGATGAATCTGGATGTCGATCATGACATCCAGACCCTGACCGCCAGCGATGTCATGGACCTGGCGCTGGATCACGGCGCCGCCATCACCCATGTCCTGCTTGACCAGAATGCCAGATTGCCCTCCGGCCGCCTTGATGGAGACGCATACCGGGGCGCGCAAATCCTGCGCGGCGCTTTTTCAACACCGGCACGGTCCGGGCTACACAACGGCACCGCCATCGCCGAACGCATTCTGGCGGCACGATCGGGTGGCGGCCAGGAGGCGGCATCGGTGGAGATCTTCGCCGACATCCACAACCGCTCCGTCGCCAGCGACGAACTGGTCGAGGAATTCCTGGAAGCCGACTGGAAGGGCGCGCGGCTGGTGCTCAACCGAGTCGCCCATCCTGCCGGCGACGGCATATCCACTGTCCATCACCAGGGCCTGTTTCCCGAAGCCGGCTATTTGCGCGACTGGCTGCGAAAGGGTTCGTCCGACTATCTGGTGCTGATGACGGGCGACGGCGCCTACCGCTTCCGTGACGTACAGGCCATCATCCAGCTGCTGGAGCAGCAGCAATCGCTGGGCGGGGTATTCGGTTCGCGTACCCAGAGCCGGCGGCAATTCATCACCTCCATCAGGGCCGCCTATGGCGAGCACCGGTTTCTGTACTGGCTCGGGAAAGTGGCGGCATTTTTTCTCAGCTTCATATTCTACCTGCGCACCGGCGTGATCTTCTCCGATCCCCTGACGGGCCTCAGGGTTTTCCGGCGCCAGCGCCTGGCGCATCTGCCCGACATGGATCAAACGGCTCCCTTGGCGATTGTGCGGCAGATGATCCGTCACGGGGTGGAAGTGGCGGAACTGCCGGTGATCTATCGCACCTATTCCGGCTTCACCGATCCCTATTGGCGGATACGGCGGGGCCTGCGCAACCTCGCCAGCCTGATCTGACCATGCGCGGCATCGCCTGTTACCTGTTCGACCTGGACGGCACGCTGGTGAATTCCAGTCCGGTGCATGAGCGCGCCTATCGCCATGTTCTGGGCCGCGAGCATCCCGCCCTGTTGCCGGCTTTCGACTACCGCGGCATTTCCGGCCTGACCACACTGGCCGCCTTCCAGGGCCTGGGCCTGTCAGAAAGCGACGCCAGGCACTGCACCCTCCTGAAGCAAAGCCACTATCGCGCGGCGCTAGAGATCGGCGCGGTCCAGGCGATGGGGGGAGCAGAGGATTTGCTTGCGATGCTGAAGGCGCGCGGCGCGGCGATTGGAGTCGTCACCTCGGCCAGTCGCGCCTCGGCGCTGAAGGTACTCGAGATCACGGGCCTCGCCAGGCATATCGCCGATCTGGTGGCGGCCGAGGATGTCGCGCAGACCAAGCCCCACCCCGCGCCGTTTCTCGCCGCGCTCAGTCATCTTAAGGCCGATCCGGCGCAGGCGATCGCGGTCGAGGACGCGGCATCCGGCATCGCTTCGGCGCGGGCGGCGGGGCTGAAGGTCATCGGGATGCATGATGACACCCTCCGCCCGCTCAGTGATCTGTATTTTGCCGACTTCGCGCACTTCGCCGGAGCGCTGGCATGAAAATCTGCGCCGTCATCCCCGCCGCCGGACGCGGCACCAGACTGGGAAACACCGGACCAAAGATCCTCACACGGCTCAATGAGCAGGACACCATCTGGTCGGTGCTGCAACAAAAGCTCGCCCCCCTGGTGGACCATATCCATGTCGTGCTGTCGCCAGAGGGCATCGCGGCCTTCCCGCCGCAGGAAGATGGCGTATCGCACAGCATCCAGCCGGTACCGACCGGCATGGGCGATGCGATATTCCGGGGCTATCAGACATGGTCGCAGTATGACGCGGTGCTGATCGTCTGGGGCGACCAGGTGTTCGTCTCGTCCGACACGCTGAGCCGCACCATCGATGCGCTGGAGCTGCCCGGACCGCAGGCGGTTCTGCCAGTGACACGCATGGAACGCCCTTATGTGGAATATGCTTTCGAAGAGGGAAGACTACGCAAGGTGCTACAGACCCGCGAAGGCGACATCACCACCCCGGATGGGCTTTCCGATGTCGGCACCTTCCTGCTCACAACCGGCGGCATGAAAGCCGCCTGGGAGCAGTATCTTGCCGGAGGCGCGCATGGCAGCCACACCGGCGAAATCAATTTCCTGCCCTTCCTGCCGTTCCTCAGCCTCCTGGGCTGGCGTATCCAGCCGCTCGAGGTGGCGGACGCCACCGAAGCGCGCGGCATCAACACGCCGGGCGATCTGGATTTTTTCCGGAACCTCTATAAGAATCCCTGACATGAAAAATGTCCTGGTCACCGGCGGCGCCGGCTTCATCGGCAGCCATCTTTGCGAAGGCCTGCTGGCGGCGGGTTATCACGTTCGGGTGCTGGACAGTTTGATCTATGGCCGGCGCGAATGGGTGCCCGCGGGCGCCGAACTCATCGAAGGCGATATCCGCGACATCGACGCCTGCCACCGCGCCAGCGCCGGCATGGACGCGGTCCTGCATCACGCCGCCATGTCGCGTTCGGGGCCGTCGCAGGACCATCTCGACCTCTGTACCCAGGCCAATATCGCCGGCACCCAGAACATGCTGCTGGCGGCGAAGGGCGCGGGGGTGAAGAAATTCATCTATAGCGGCTCATCGACCTATTACGGCAGCCGCCCACCGCCGCACCGCGAAAGCGATGCGCCGGATTTCCTGAACATCTACGGCCTGACCAAGCGGGTCGGCGAGCAGTATTGCCTGCTTTTCGATGAGGGCTTTGGCCTGCCCTGCATCGTCTTTCGCTATTTCAATGTCTATGGCCCGCGCCAGCCCGAAACCGGCGCCTATGCCCTGGTGCTCGGCGTCTTTTTGCGCCGCCACGCCGAAGGCAAGACGCTGGAAATCCATGGTGACGGCAGCCAGCGGCGCGATTTCATCCATGTCCGGGACATCGTCGCCGCCAATCTCGCTGCGCTGAACAGCGCCGTGCATGGCGAAATCTTCAATGTCGGCAGCGGCAGCAACATCTCGGTCAAGGAGCTGGCGGACATGATCTCGTCCGATCAGATTCATGTCGAGGGCCGCAAGGGCGACTCCGCCGCCACCCTGGCCGACATTTCCAAGATCAAGGCGGCCCTGTGCTGGTCGCCTCAGGTTTCATTCGCCGATGGTTTGAGGGAATTGCGGACTAAGTAACTTTTTCCGACTGGGTATCCGCTGTCTGCTTCTTGGCCAGGAGCACAATGGTGGCCAGGATCAGCACCGTACCCAGCCAGTCCATCGCCCCGAATGAAACCCCCAGCCACATCACCGCCAGCACCGCCGCAGACAGCGGCTCGGCGCAGCTGAGCAGGCTGGTGTATTGCGGACCAATAAGCCGCACT
>CANKIV010000199.1 GCA_947482125.1 Alphaproteobacteria bacterium | reverse complement strand
TCCTTAAGAGATGTGACAGCGATCGCCGTATAGGGCCGCTTCGCGCCGCTGTCTACCGCGTGGCTGTGAGTGCAACTTGTGCCCATTTCATTGGGCTTTCTCGCGCCAGCAGACGGCTCTAGCGCGCGCCTGTGGACAGCTTGCGCGCTGTTGCGCCGGAGAGGCGCGCAGACACGCTCCGGAAAAAAATTGCCCCGGGGGGAAATTTTTTCTTGCATAGGGGGGGGTATGGCCCTATTTGCAGTTGGACCCCGCGAGAAAAAAAGCGGGACAAAGCGGCGACCGGGTGACCCCGTGCGTCGCTTTCTTCTTTAGGTGCGTCCGGAAGTCCGTAAGGCCAAGGCGTAGGTGTCAACTCCAAGACGGGTAGGTGTCTAATGGCTCGACTGAATCTGGTGGCGGCTAATCCGCAAAAACAAATCAAGCCCCGCGCCGCCAAGGCGCCGCGCCCTGTTGTCGTCATGCCTTCCAACGACGACTACAAGGATCATTTCATCAATCGCAATGGCGTCGTCTATGCCGGCAGCCATGTGATCATCGACCTTTGGGAAGCCAAGGGCCTGGATGACCGCGAGCGTATTGAAACCGCGCTGATCGACGCCGTGCAGGCCGCCGGCGCCACCCTGCTGCACATCCATCTTCACAAGTTCGAAGACGGCGGCGGCATCTCCGGCGTGGCGGTGCTGGCCGAAAGCCACATCTCCGTTCACACTTGGCCGGAAAAGGGCTTCGCCGCCTTTGACGTGTTCATGTGCGGCGATGCCGAACCCCGCAAGGCGCTGGACGTCTTCAAGAAGGCGTTCGAGCCAGGCCGCGTCGTGGTCGGCGAACACAAGCGCGGCGTCATCTAGAACGCCCTTGTTGTTTGCCCGCGGAACGCACCCAAAAAGTGGTGCGGGTCTCGCGCGAACCAACGCTCGCGGAAAACGCAAAAGACCTAAAAGGGCGGGAGCAGTGCTCCCGCCCTTTTTCTTATTTCCCGGGATCCCTGGCCCGGATGGTTTCCTGCTTGCTGGTATCGCCGCGTCCGGGCAGGTAGCGCTCGCCGTCCTTGTGATAGTCGAAGGGCACGTCCGGGATCAGCTCCAGAATGCCTTCCGTGCCGTTGGCGCGCACGGTAAGGGGAAGCCGCATCTGGATCAGCCGCGTGTCGCCATCGGCCATGGTGAATTTTTCCCGCGCGCAATAGGCGGCCTTTGCGTCCGCCGGCGGCGTCGCCAACGGTTCGGGACTGCGCGGCTTCAGCTTGGCGTCCGGTAAATCCACCAGCACCCCGCCGCGCAGCGCCAGCCAGCCGCAATCATCGAAGGTCTGGGCCTGCGCCACGCCCGGGGTCGCTAGCAGAGCACAAAACACAAGCGCCGACCGCATCACTGAACCCCGCTCTTGATATCCGTCCAGGCGCTGATCAGCTTGTCCTTGTCCTTGAGGCGGCGCTGGAAGATGCCGCTTTTCAGAAAGGCTTCCAGGTCACGCTGGATGCCCAGGCTCTGGAACACCGAATCCGGCACCTTGGCCATCGCCCCGACATTGGCCGGCTCGTCGCCCACCTGCTCGATGGTGTGGACGGCGGCGGCGTCTTCCAGGCCCGCATCGATCAGCGCCAGCGCCTTCTCTTCATTGGGCGTGTCCTTGTGCATGACGAGGCCGCAGACATAGGTGAAGATGCCGCCCGGCGGCGTCAGATAGGCCACCGGCTTCTTCTCGCGGTTCAGGGTGGCGAAGGTGGTGCGCCAGCTCATGGCGGCCACCAGCTCGCCCGAGGCCAGACCCTGCGCCAGCGCGGTGGCGTCGGATGAGACGAAGCGCAGCTGGCCCACCAGCTCGCGCAGCTTGGCCTGGACCTTGGTCCAGTCGGCATCGGACATGTCATAGGCGTTGACGCCGATCATCCGGGCGATGAAGGGCACGGTGTCGTCCACCCCGTCCATCACCGACACGCGGCCCTTGTATTTGGGATCGAACAGGATGTCCCAGCTTTGCGACTTGGCATATTCCGGGGCCAGGTCGGTGCGGATGGTGAGCGAGGTGTTGCCCCAGTAATGCGGCACGAACCACACCTTGCCCGGCCCCGCCGAAATGCCCGGCAGGCCCCGCAAGGTGGGCGAGATCTTGTTCCAGTTCTTTAGTTTGGCGGTGTCGATCGGCTGGAGCAGGCCGGCTTCCTTCCAGCGGGGAAATTCGTAATAGCAGGGGCCCATCACATCGGGCTTGAAGCCGGCCCGCATCTTGGCGAAGGCTTCGTCCTCGTCGGCGAAGATCATGGTGGCGGGCTTTTCGCCGTAGCGCGCTTCATAGGCCGCCAGGTAGGGCGGCTGCGCATAGTCTTCCCACTGGAAGAGCGTGACGGGGCTGGAGGCGGGACCGCCGCGCGTCAGGAAATAGCCGCCGCCCAGCAGCACAACGGCAAGCGCGCCGCCCAGAATCCAGCCTGTCTTCATGTTCACCCTCGCCCGCGAAATGCCCGCAGGTCAGGTTAAACGCGCAAATGCGCTTCTCACAACTGGTTGGAAATCCAGCTCGGCTGGGGCGGGTGCCATGGCGGCGAGGGGGTGCAGGATGGCGCGGCGCGTTCCATCGCCGTCATAGACCGCGATGTTGCGCAGGCCCGGCAGGGCGGCGACGGCGGCGGGGTTGGCGGCGAAGCCCGCGCCGATGCTGGCGAAGCGGTCGAGCGAGGCGCCCGCCACCTCGGCAAGGCTGGCCGCGCGCATCACCCCATGCTGCGACGCCTCCGACGCAGCGTGATGGCGGTCCAGCCGCATCTGCAGCAGGGCGGCGGCGGCGAAGCTGCCGCAGATCAAAAGAATGCAAAGCGGGATGAAGATGCGGTTGTTGCGGGTGATGCGGCGGGCAAGGGGGTGGTGGAAGGCGGCGGCCAGTGCGCCGTCCAGCCTGTTCCAGGACCGTGCTATTGCCTCGGTCATCGACCCCACCCGCGCGGTGATTCGCGCTGGTGGAAGTATGAATCTCCGGCCCCAGCCCCGCTAGGTAATAGAGAGCAGCGCGGCGAAAGGAATCAGCCGTCCAGCATCTTTCCCGTGATCTCGAACAGGTTGGGCGAGATGCCAGGCATGGCATGGATCGCCTCAAGCTCGGCCTTCATCAGCGCCTGGCGTTCGGAATCGTAGCGCCGCCAGCTTTCGAAGGCGCCCGCCAGCCTTGCGGCGACCTGCGGGTTGAGGGGGTCGAGGGTGCGGATCACTTCGCCCACCAGCTGGTAGCCCTCGCCATTCGCACTGTGGAAACGCAGGTGATTGGCGCCAAAGGCCCCGATCAGGGCGCGCACCCGGTTGGGATTCTTGATGTCGAAGGCGGGGTGCTTCATCAGCGCCCGCACCGAGGACGGGGTCTCGGGCAGCGGCGAGCCGGCCTGCAGGCCCATCCATTTGTCCAGCACCAGCGGGTCCGCCTTGAAGCGGTCGTGGAAATGGGTGAAGGCATTGTCGCGCAGCGGCGATTCCATGCGGGTCAGCGCCGCCAGTCCCGCGATCATGTCGGTCATGTTGGTGGCGCTGCGATAATGCGCTTCGGCCAGCCCCGCGGCGGCTTCATCGTCGCTGGCGGTGAGATACCGCAGGCAGGCATTGCGCATGGCGCGCCGGCCGGCGGATTTGGAATCCGGGCTGAAATCGCCTTCATCGCGCATATGTTCGTAAAGCTGCGCGAGCCGCGGGCGATGGGTCATGGCGATGGCGCGCACCATGGCCAGGCGCGCATTGTGGATGCCTTCGGGGTCCACCGGCGTCCTTTTGGTCGCCAGTTCATTCTCGGTGGGCGGCATCAGCATCTGGGCGGCGAAGGCGGGATCGTCCTCGGCGCGCGCCAGCACGGTGCCGATGGCGGCGATATAATCGCTGTCGGCATCGGCGCGCGGCTCTGTCTTCTTTTGGCCCGCCACCTCCAGCATGATTTCGGCGGCCAGGATCTGGCCTGCTTCCCAGCGATTGAAATCGTCATGGTCGCGGCCCATCAGGATGGCGCGTTCGGGGCGGCCATAGGGCGTGCGGAAGATGGCGGGTGCGGAAAAATCACGCCCCAGCGACAGCAGCGGCTCCTCGGCGACATCGGCAAAGACGAAGCGCTGGAAATTCTGGGTCAGTTCCAGCACCCGGCTGTCGGGACCTTTGCTGTTCTCGCCTTCCAGGGTGGCGGGCAGGGCGGCGCCCGTCTTTCCCACCAGGCCGATACGCACCGGAATATGCATCGGCTGCTTGTCGGGCTGGCCCGGGGTCGGCGCCAAAGACTGAGTCACGTCCAGCGTGTAGGTGCGCGCCGCCGCGTCATAGGTACCGCGCGCCTCGACCACCGGCGTGCCGGCCTGACGGTACCACAGGCGGAACTGTTTCAGATCGCGGCCGCAGGCATCTTCAAAGCATTTTACCCAGTCCTCCACCGTCGCGGCCTGGCCGTCATGGCGCGTGAAATACAGGTCGGTGGCCTTGCGGTATCCGTCATCGCCCACCAGCGTCTTGAGCATGCCGATCACCTCGGCGCCCTTGTCGTAGATGGTGGCGGTGTAGAAATTGTTGATCTCGATATAGCTCTGCGGCTGCACCGGATGGGCCAGCGGGCCGGCGTCCTCGGGGAATTGGCGGCCGCGCAGGGCGCGCACATCCTGGATGCGCTGCACGCCATGGCTGCGCATGTCGCCGGAGAATTTCTGGTCGCGGAAAACCGTCAGGCCTTCCTTCAAGGAAAGCTGGAACCAGTCACGGCAGGTGATGCGGTCGCCGGTCCAGTTGTGGAAATATTCATGCGCCACCACGCTTTCGATGCGGGCATAGTCATCGTCGGTGGCGGTTTCCGGCGAAGCCAGCAGCACCTTGTCGTTGAAGATGTTGAGGCCCTTGTTTTCCATCGCCCCCATGTTGAAGGCGCTGACCGCCACGATCATGAAGATGTCGAGGTCGTATTCGCGGCCGTA
>CANKIV010000198.1 GCA_947482125.1 Alphaproteobacteria bacterium | reverse complement strand
TTCATCTCGATCTCGGCGTCGGGAAAGGCATCCCGGATGAACTTCTCGATCTCGGCGGCTTTCATGCCCATGTGAGCCTCAATTCGTAACCGGGATTTCTTCCCCGGACATGAAATTCGGGAACCAGTTTTCGAAACCCTCCTTCAGGCTCGCAATGCCGGCACTGCTCTTGTCGTCCAGGATCAGCCTGTCGCCGCCCGTCTTGCCCAGTTCGGCCACGGTGATGAAGGCGGCGCGGGCTTCTTCCACGATCTTCTCGGCTTCGGCGAACGGCGCGGCGATGACATAGCGCGCCTGGTCCTCGCCGAACCAGAAGGGTATGGCGTCGGGCAGGGCGGCAACGCCGACATTGGCGCCGATGCCGCGCGGCATCGCCATCTCGGCGATCGCCACCAGCAGGCCGCCGTCGGATACGTCATGCACGGTGTCCACCCGGCCGGCCTCGATCAGCTTGCGCACGAAGTCGCCGTTCTTCTTCTCGATACCCAGATCCACCTTGGGGGCGGCGCCTTCTTCCTTGCCTTCGATCTCGCGCAGGTAAATCGACTGGCCCAGATGGCCCTTGGTCTCGCCGATCAGGATGATGACATCGCCGGACCGCTTGAAGGCGACGCTGGCCATCTTGCTGACGTCCTTCATCAGGCCGACGCCACCGATGGCCGGTGTCGGCAGGATGCCTTCGCCATTTGTCTCGTTGTAGAGCGAACAGTTGCCGCCGATCACCGGGAAGTCGAGCGCCCGGCAGGCGGCGCCGATGCCGTCGATGCCGGCGACGATTTCCCACATGATCTCGGGCTTTTGCGGATTGCCGTAATTCAGATTGTCGGTGACGGCGAGCGGCGTCGCGCCCACGGCGGTCAGGTTGCGCCAGGCTTCGGCCACGGCCTGCTTGCCGCCTTCGAAGGGATCGGGGCGGCAATAGCGTGGGCTTACGTCGGTGGTGATCGCCAGCGCCTTGCTGGTGCCGTGAATGCGCACCACGGCGGCATCGCCGCCCGGCACCTGCACCGTGTCGGCCATCACCGTATGGTCATACTGTTCCCACACCCAGCGCCGAGAGGCCATGTCGGGCGAGGCCAGGATGGTGGTGAGCGAGGACAGCACATTCTTCTTCTTGTCGAAGGTCGGCTCGCCCGCCATCGGCGCGCGCTCGGTATAGGGGCGCTCATAGACCGGGGCTTCATCCGACAGCGCCGTGATCGGCATGTCGGCGACGACCTGGCCCTTGTGCTTGACGACAAGACGGCTGGTGTCGGTGGTGATGCCGATGACGGCGAAGTCCAGTTCCCATTTCTTGAAAATGGCTTCGGCCTGGGCTTCGCGGCCGGGCTTCAAGACCGCCAGCATGCGCTCCTGGCTTTCCGACAGCATCATTTCATAGGCGGTCATATTGGTTTCGCGCTGGGGCACCTTGTCCAGATCCAGTTCGATGCCGCTGCCGCCCTTGTCGCCCATTTCGGCGGAGGACGAGGTCAGGCCCGCCGCGCCCATGTCCTGGATGGCGATAATGGCGTCGGTCGCCATCAGTTCCAGGCAGGCTTCCAGCAGCAGCTTTTCGGTGAAGGGATCGCCGACCTGCACGGTGGGGCGCTTTTCTTCCGAGGCGTCGTCGAATTCGGCCGATGCCATGGTGGCGCCGTGAATACCGTCGCGTCCGGTCTTCGATCCGATATAGACAACCGGATTGCCGGCACCCTTGGCGGCCGACAGGAAGATCTTGTCCTGGCGCGCGAGGCCCACGCACATGGCATTGACCAGGATGTTGCCGTTGTAGCTTTTGTGGAAATTGACTTCGCCGCCCACGGTCGGCACGCCCATGCAGTTGCCGTAGCCGCCGATGCCGCTGACCACGCCGCTGACCAAATGGCGGGTCTTGGGATGGCTGGGTTCGCCGAAACGCAGCGCGTTCATCATGGCGATGGGGCGCGCGCCCATGGTGAAGACGTCGCGCATGATGCCGCCCACGCCGGTCGCCGCGCCCTGATAGGGCTCGATGAAGCTCGGATGGTTGTGGCTTTCCATCTTGAAGATGGCGGCGTCGCCGTCGCCAATGTCGATCACGCCGGCATTTTCGCCCGGGCCCTGGATCACCCAGGGCGCCTTGGTCGGCAATTTCTTGAGGTGCGCGCGGGTGGATTTGTAGGAGCAATGTTCGCTCCACATCACGCTGAAGATTCCCAGTTCCACGAAGCTGGGCTCGCGGCCCATCAACTCCAGGATGCGCACATATTCGGCTTCCGAAAGCCCATGCTCGCGGACCATCTCAGGGGTGATTTTGGTCATGACAGGTTTTCGATCAGGCTTTGGAAAAGGGCGCGGCCATCGGTGCCGCCCAGAACGTCATCCACCACCCGTTCGGGATGGGGCATCAGGCCCAGCACATTGCGCTTTTCGCTTAAGATTCCAGCGATGTTGCGGGCCGAGCCATTGGGGTTTTCGCCCTTGGCATAACGGAAGGCGACGCGGTTCTCGCCTTCCAGCCGGTCCAGCGTCTCCTCATCGGCGAAATAGCTGCCTTCGCCGTGCGCCACCGGAAAGGTGACGCGCTGGCCGTTTTCATATCCGCGCGTGAAGGCGGACTGGGTCTCGTTGACTTCCAGTCCCACCGGCTTGCAGACGAATTTCAGCGCCGCATTGCGCATCAGGGCGCCGGGCAGCAGATGGCTTTCGGTCAGGACCTGGAAGCCGTTGCAGATTCCCAGCACCATGCCGCCCTTGTCGGCATGGGCTTTCACCGATTTCATCACCGCCGACTGGCTGGCCATGGCGCCGCAGCGCAGGTAGTCGCCATAGGAAAATCCGCCCGGCAGCACCACCAGATCGACATCGGGCAATTCGCTGTCCTGGTGCCACACCATGGCGGGCGCCTTGCCGGTCATCTGCGTCAGCGCGGTCTTGGCATCGCGGTCGCAGTTGGAAGCCGGAAAGACGATGACGGCGGATTTCATCTACTTGATCTCGATTTCGTATTTCTCGATCACGGTGTTGGCGAGCAGCTTTTCACACATCGCCTTGAGGTCGGTCTTGGCCTTTTCGGCGTCGGTGCCCGCCAGTTCCAGGTCGATCACCTTGCCCTGGCGCACTTCGCCAACCGAGTCGAAGCCAAGCCCATTGAGAGCATGGCCGATGGCCTTGCCCTGCGGGTCCAGAACACCATTCTTCAGGGTAATAAAAACGCGGGCTTTCACTTTGTCTTCCAGAACTGGATCCCCGCTTTCGCGGGGACACGCCGTCGCTTTCGCGCCGGCTGCCTACTGTACGAGGACGGGACCTTTGTTCTCGCCTTGCACCGATTCGGGCATGATGCCCAAGCGCCTGGCGACTTCGGAATAGGCCTCGACCACGCCGCCCATGTCGCGGCGGAAACGGTCCTTGTCCAGCTTTTCGTTGGTGGTGACGTCCCACAGCCGGCAGTTGTCCGGGCTGATCTCATCCGCCAGCACGATGCGCATATAGTCGTTTTCCCAGAGGCGGCCGAATTCCAGCTTGAAGTCCACCAGCTTGATGCCGGCGCCCAGGAACAGGCCCGACAGGAAGTCGTTCACCCGGATGGTGAGATTGACGATATCGTCCAGGTCCTGGGGGCTGGCCCAGCCGAAGGCGGTGATGTGCTCTTCGCTGACCCAGGGATCGTTCAGCCCGTCATTCTTGTAATAATATTCGATGATGGAGCGGGGCAGGGCGGTGCCTTCCTCGATTCCCAGCCGCTTGGACATGGAGCCGGCGGCGACGTTGCGCACCACCACTTCCAGCGGAATGATCTCGACTTCCTTGATCAGCTGCTCGCGCATGTTCAGGCGGCGCACGAAATGGGTCGGCACCCCGATGCCCGAAAGCTGGGTCATCAGATATTCGCTGATGCGGTTGTTGAGGACGCCCTTGCCTTCGATCGTGTCTTTCTTGGCGCCGTTGCCGGCGGTGGCGTCGTCCTTGAAATACTGGATGACGGTGCCGGGCTCTGTTCCTTCGTAAAGGATCTTGGCCTTGCCTTCGTAGATCACGCGGCGGCGTTTCATGGGACTTATCCTCGAAAAAGGGGCGGCTCCGCCTGCGGCCCCGTGGGACCGAAACTTACCGGATTGGACGGGCCAGCGGCAATGTTGCCAAAGTGCATACCCACATCCATATCGGGGCATGGCGCAATCTTGACATGATACCGTGCCACCATGCAGAAAATCGAGCGATTACAGGGAGTTGAATATGGCTAACGGGATGGACGACCGCGGCAAGGCCTTTGAATCCAAGTGGGCGCATGACGCGGAACTGCGCTTCAAGATCGAAGCGCGGCGCAATCGCGCACTGGGCCTGTGGGCCGCTGGCCTGAAAAGCCTGTCAGGCCAGGCCGCCGAAGACTTCGCCGACAGCGTTGTTGCCGCCGATTTCCAGGAAGCGGGCGACGAAGACGTGTTCCGCAAGCTGCGCTCGGAGCTGGATGTATCGGTGTCCGACGCCGTGATCCGCGACAAGATGAAGGAAGCGCTGGACGCTGCCGTTGCCGCCGTGGCGCCGAAGTAACTCTCCGGCCGCTCGCCCAAGCTCGCGGCGTTCGTCGCTCGAAATGGTCCACTGGACCATTTCGTTCGCTTCAACGCGAACCGCTTCTCACCCAAAGACTCTTTTGAAGATCGTGTCCACGGCTTTCAGGTGATAGCCGAGGTCGAACATGGCCTCTAGCTGGGCGGTGGTGAGGGCCTTTGACACATCGGGGTCGGCCTTCAGCAGGTCCAGAAGGTTGCCTTCGCCGTTCCAGGCGCGCATCGCGTTCTTCTGAACGAGGCGATAGCTGTCTTCGCGCGCCAGGCCAGCCTGGGTCAGGGCCAGCAGCACCCGCTGGCTGTGCACCAGGCCGTGGGTGGCATCCAGGTTTTTCTGCATCCGCTCGGGATAGACCAGCAGCTTTTCGATCACCCTGGTCATGCGGGCCAGCGCGAAATCGAGCGTGATGGTGGCG
>CANKIV010000197.1 GCA_947482125.1 Alphaproteobacteria bacterium | reverse complement strand
GGTGAAATCCTTCAGCTCCATCTTGCCGAAGCTCTTGTCGCGCAGGATGCCGGCATTGGCGATCAGGACATCGATGCGGCCCCATTTGTCCATGGTCTGCTTGACCAGATGAGCGACGCCTGCATCGTCGCTGACCGAGGCGCCATTGGCGATGGCTTCACCGCCCGCCGCCGCAATTTCGGCCACGACCTTCTCGGCCGCCGCGGAATTGCCGCCCGTGCCGTCCAGCGAGCCGCCCAGATCGTTGACCACCACCTTGGCGCCAAGTTGCGCGAATTCCAGCGCATGCGCCCGCCCCAGGCCGCCACCGGCGCCGGTGACGATGACGACCTTGTCCTTGAAGGAAATGGCCATGGGAATTCTCCTGTGTCTTTTGCCTACGATGGGGTCGGGAAGGTTTGCGGGTCAAGGCGGCGGCCAAAGCGCTGCCGCAGTTTCGCGGCTGCCGGATATTCGATGGTTTTCGCCAGCAATGCGCCCCAGGCGATGCAGATGATGATCAGTCCCAGCGGTTCCAGCCACCACATCAGGTCGGCGAACCGCATTCCCAGCACCATGGTATCGGGCGGTGGCCAGATCCGCTGCTTGCAGAAACGCAACGTCATCAGCCAGGTGGCCTGGCCCAGATAGATTGCATAGGACCATTCTCCCAGCGCCTGGGGTACCTTTGTGTTCAGCAGCCGGGCCAGGATGCCTTTGTCGAAGGCCAGTGCGAAAACCAGCGCCATCAGCGGCAGCACGGTGAAGATGTCGTTGCCGGTATGCGCCCAGCCGGTCGAGGTGACGGCATAGCCCAGCAGCAACAGCAGCAATATCTGCACCACCGAGTGGGTCCAGGCAGGAATGCGCTGGTTCTTCACGGCGCGGAACAGCACCGCCATGCCGACCCCGACGGTGAAATCGCACAGGCCCCGGATCACGCTATTGTGGAAGGTGATGTCCAGCCCATGCTCGGAGGTCGCCAGCAGAGCCAGCAGTCCGGCGATGCCCGCCGCGATCAGGGCCGCGCCGCGCCACAGCCGGCCGCTGGACAGATAGAGCAGCGCCGGAAACAGCAGGCAGAGCGCGAATTCGACACTGACGAACCAGGACAGGCCGTTCCAGGTCAGCCGGTCCATGGTGTTCCAGGCCTGCACCAGCAAAAGGCTCAGGGCGAATCCCTTGATGCTGACATCCTGGTGCCAGGGCAGGTCGTAGATGGAAACATAGCCGCCGACATGCGCCAGGGAGCGCAGCAGCAGCACCATCGCCAGGATCGTCAGCAGCATGAAAAGATGAAGGGGGTAAAGCCGGATCAGGCGGGCGCGCAGGAAATCGGCATAGCCGCGCCACTGCAACAGGTCTTTCACCCGGTGGCCATAGGCATAGGTCAGGATGAATCCCGACAGCACGAAGAAGAACTCGACCCACAGATAGCCGCGCGCGGCGATGCGGTCGAACCAGAGCAGCCCGGTATAATGGTGACCTTCGCTGAAGTGATAAAGAATGATCATCAGGGGCGGAATGCCGCGCGCGCCTGCAAGCGCCCCTATCGTCCCTGTCTTCGCCGTATTGTCGGTCACGTTGCCATCCCGCTGGCGCGACACTAGCTCCGGCGCGGCCTTCTGTCATGGGACGAAGGCGCGGAATCGTGTAGCGTGACAACTCTATTCCCGCCGGGGCCGGAAATGTTGCCGCATCTTCAGTCAGCGCTTGGAATCATCGCCATCATCGCTTTCGCCTGGGCTTGTTCGGAAGACCGAAAATCCTTCAACTGGCGGATGGTGGCGGGTACCCTGCTGCTGCAGGCGGCCATCGCGCTGCTGCTGCTCAAGGCGCCGGTGGCGCGCGACGCGCTGCTGGCGCTGAACGGCGTGGTGACGGCGATCACCACCGCCACCAATGCCGGCACCAGCTTCGTGTTCGGTTACATGGGCGGCGGCCCTGCGCCGTTCGCGGTCACCAATCCCGGCAATATGATCAACCTGGCCTTTTCCATTCTGCCACTGATCATCGTGATCGGCGCCTTGTCGGCCATGCTCTGGTACTGGCGGATATCGCCTCTTCTGGTCAACGCCATGGCGGCCGTGCTGAAAAAGGTGCTGGGACTGGGCGGCGTGGTGGGATTGTCGGCCGCCTCCATGGTGTTCCTGGGCAATATCGAAGGCCAGCTGATGATCCGGCCCTACCTGGCGCGGCTGGCCCGCACCGAACTTTTCATTTTGATGACGGTGGGACTGTCGGTGATCGCAGGGACCGTCTTCGTGCTCTACGCCACCATCCTGCAGGCTGTGCTGCCCGGGGCGCTGGGACATCTGCTGGTGGCCTCCTTCATGTCGCTGCCGGCCGGCATCCTGATCGCCCGCCTGATGGTGCCGGGCCCCGCCGAGACCGATCTCAATGAAAAAGAGGCCAGTGTGCATTACCGCTCCACCATGGACGCCATGGCGCGCGGCACCGAGGACGGGCTGAAGCTTTATCTGCAGATCATCGCCATGCTGGTGGTGACCACCTCGCTGGTGGCGCTGGCCAATATCATGCTGGCCTATCTTCCTGCCGTTGCCGGAGCGCCGCTGACGCTGGAGCGCATGCTGGGCTGGCTGTTCGCCCCCCTGGTCTGGTTGCTGGGAGTGCCGGGCGATCAGGTGGTGACGGCGGGCGGGTTATTGGGCGTCAAAGTGATCCTCAACGAACTGATCGCCTATCTGCGCATGGCGGCGCTCCCCGCCGGGACGCTGGATCCGCGCTCCGCCACCATCATGGTCTATGCCATGTGCGGCTTCGCCAATTTCGCCAGCGTCGGCTTCCTGATCGCCGGCATGAGCGCCCTGATCCCGGAACGGCGCGACGAAATCGTGGGATTGGCGTTGAAGGCCCTGGTGGCGGGGGTGCTGGCCAGCAGCCTGTCTGGCGCCATGATCGGACTTTTACCGCTTTGAATGTGATGCGCGCATGGATCGCCGGTCTTTTGTTGTGTCTTGCGGGCTGCGCCCCCAGCTTCGACCGCGCCATGCCTGATCAGCTTGTGACGCCTGTTGTGCAGGACGATGTGCTGGTGACCCGCGATGGCACCTCATTGCCGCTGCGCCGCTGGGGGGCGGAAGGCGGCCCGCCCAAGGCCATCATCGTGGCGCTGCACGGCATGGGCGATTATTCCAACGCCTTCGACATGCCGGGCAAATTCTGGGCGCAGCAAGGCATCACCACCATCGCCTATGACCAGCGCGGCTTCGGCAAAAGCGCCAATCCTGGAATTTGGGCGGGCGCGCAGACCATGCGCGACGACCTCTACGACGCCGTTGCGGCGGCGCGGCAGCGCTATCCCGGCGTTCCGGTCTTTGCGCTGGGCGAAAGCATGGGCGGGGCGGTACTGTTGACCGCGCTGGCGTCATCCACACCGCCGCAGATTGATGGCGCCATCCTGTCCGCGCCCGCGGTCTGGTCGCGCGCCGACATGCCCTTGACCTATCGTACCGCGCTGTTCCTGGCGGCCCATCTGGTGCCGGGCATGATCCTGTCAAACGACGCCGCCAGGCGGGTGGTAAGCATCGTGCCGTCCGACAATGTCGAGATGCTGCGCGCCCTGGGGCGCGATCCCTTGTTCCAGCGGCGCACCCGCACCGACACGCTCTATGGCCTGGTCAATCTGATGGACGAGGCCCGCACCGCGCCCGGGCGTCTGCAAAATCCGTCACCCATTCTGTTTCTGGCGGGCGTCAACGACCAGGTGATTCCACCCAAGCCGACCGAAGGCGTGATCGCGGCGCTGGGGAACCGGGCCACGGTCAAGCGCTATGAAAAGGGCTACCACATGCTGCTGCGTGATCTGCAGCGCGAATTGGTGCACCGCGACGTGGCGGAATGGATTTTCCAGCGCAACAAATAGGCGCCGCCGCCGTTATCACTCCTGGAACCTTTCAGGAGATACACATGGCCGATACCCACAAGCCCGATCTGCGCGACGGCAAGCCGCATGCCGCGCCCACCAGCGAATCCGTTCTTCCCGGCCATACCGCCAAGGTGATGCCGCTCCCGTCCAGCGGCGAGCACGCCGTCAATCCCGGCGTCGGCAGCAAGGCCGGCGTGGCCGAAGGCCAGGTCACCAAGTCCAACTAACTGTTTTTCGGCCAAGTCCGTTCTTTCGGGCGGCCCTCTATTATCCAAGATGGGGATGGCGATATGCTTTCCAGACGGGAAGCGTTTTGCCTCCCCGTTTTATTTTGGCCGGGATGTCATCCAATTCATGGCCCAGCTTCGACTGGGCCGATCCGCTGCTTCTGGAAGCATCGCTGCGCGAGGAAGAAAAACTCGTGCGCGATTCCGCGCGTGCCTTCGGGCAAGGCCGGCTGATGCCGCTGGTGAAGGACATGCACCGCCACGAACGCTTCGATCCGGCGCTGTTGAGGGAGTTTGGCGCCCTCGGCCTGCTAGGCAGCACCCTGAAGGATCATGGCTGTCCCGGCGTGTCGCCCGTGGCCTATGGCCTGATCGCGCGCGAGATCGAAAAAGTGGATTCCGCTTTCCGCTCGTCCATATCGGTACAGTCCAGCCTGGTGATGCATCCCATCCATGCATTCGGCAGCGAAGGGCAGCGCCAGAGGTATCTGCCCAAACTGGCGAGCGGTGAATGGATCGGCGCTTTCGGCCTGACCGAACCGGGTTCGGGCTCCGATCCTGGCTCCATGCAGAGCCGCGCCAAAAAAACCACGGACGGCTTTGTTCTGTCGGGCGCCAAGACCTGGATCACCCATGCCCCCATCGCCGATGTCTTTGTGGTCTGGGCGAAACTGGACGATACGGTGCGCGGGTTCATTCTGGAACGGGCCGACAAGGGCCTCACCACGCCCAGGATCGAAGGCAAGTTCTCGCTGCGCGCCGGCGTGACCGGGGAAATCGCCATGAACGACGTGGCGATCCCTTCGGATCGCATCCTGCCGGAGGCGCAGGGATTGAAAGCCCCCTTCGCCTGTCTCAACCATG